>DAOWJU010000206.1 GCA_030640215.1 Desulfuromonadales bacterium | reverse complement strand
GCTTTCATCACTCTACGATAACGAGGGGACAAAGCAGTTCCATTCGGTCATCGTTGTCACCGACCGCACCGTGCTCGACGATCAGTTGCAAGACACCATCCACCAGTTCGAACATGTCGATGGCGTGGTGGGTCGAATCAACCGCGATATTGGCGATGGCTCCAAATCGGAAAAGTTGGCGCAAGCGCTTGAGAGCTCGCAGCCGATCATTATTGTCACTATCCAGACCTTCCCCTTCGTGCTCCAAGCAATTGAGAACAGCGTTAGCCTCAAGGAGCGTCGCTATGCAATCATCGCTGATGAGGCACATTCATCTCAGTCCGGTTCTACTGCGCGGCAGTTGAAGGAGGTGTTGCTTGCGGAAAACACCACCGACGATGTGGAATTTACCTCGGAGGATATTCTCGATGCCACTATCGCCGCCCGACGGGAGAGTGACAACTTAAGTTACTTCGCCTTCACAGCAACACCCAAGCCGAAGACCCTGGAGCTGTTTGGAAGAGTGCCCAATCCTGACCTGCCTCCATCCCGACAGAACAAGCCAGAGGCCTTTCACGTCTACAGCATGCGCCAGGCAATCGAAGAGGGCTTTATCCTCGATGTGCTGAAGAACTACACCAACTACAAGGTTGCGTACCAACTGGCGCAGCGAATCCAGGCCAAAGACGAAGAAGTCGACAGTAAAAAGGCAACGGTCAAGGTCAACCAGTGGGTGCGTCTGCACGATTACAATATCGCGCAGAAGGTGCAGGTAATTGTCGAGCACTTCAAAGACAATGTCATGGGTCTGATCGGTGGGCAAGCCAAGGCGATGGTGGTAACCAGCTCGCGTAAAGAGGTGGTGCGCTACAAGAAAGAGTTCGACAAGTATGTCACCCGCAAGGGTTATGATTCGATTCGGGCGATGGTCGCATTTTCAGGCGAAGTGGAATTTGGCACAAAAGACCCAAACGCAACTGAGCTGCTTGGGGATAAATTCACCGAACGCAATATGAACCCCGGTCTCAAGGGGCGCGACATGCGCAAAGCTTTTGACTCAGGTGATTATCAGATTATGCTGGTGGCCAATAAATTCCAGACCGGCTTCGACCAGCCTAAGCTCTGTGCCATGTATGTGGATAAAAAGCTCGGAGGCGTCGAGTGCGTACAGACGCTATCGCGCCTCAACCGGACCTATCCCGGCAAAGCAGAAAGCGGCACTTTTGTGCTCGACTTTTTCAACGACCCGCAGGAGATTCTTGACGCCTTTCAGCCCTATTACCAGACCGCCGAACTTGCCGATGTCTCAGATCCCGACCTGGTCTTCGACCTGTTCGACAAGTTGCGTGCAGAAGGAATCTTCACCTGGCAGGAGGTCGAGCAGTTTGCCGTGGCCTTCTTTGCCAAAAACAAAAGTAGTGCTGCGATCAGCAACATCTGTAAGCCCGCAGTTGAGCGTTGGCAGAAACGCTACAAGCTGGCGATTGATGCTTACAAAACCGCAAAGGAAATGTTCGAGCGAACCAAGAAGACTGGTGACCCCGTGCTGACCGCCAATGCTGAAAAGAGCTTCAAGGAGTGCAAACAGGAAAAGGACCGGCTGGAAATTTTCAAGAAAGACCTTGGCAGCTTTACCCGCTTCTATGAGTTCATGTCGCAGATTGTCGATTACGACAATAAAGACCTGGAGAAGCTTGCCCTCTACGCTCGTCACCTCCGGCCGCTACTGCGCGAGAAACTCGATGAAGATGACGATATCGACCTGAGCAACGTCGCGCTCAGTCACTATCGACTCTCGAAAATCCGCGAACAGAATATCGAGATGAAGGAAGACTCCTCCGAATATAAGTTGCATCCGGGTAGCGATCTCGGATCAGGCAAAGCAAAGGACAAGAAAGAGGAGTTCTTGTCGCAAATTCTGGAGCGATTGAACGAACTCTTCATGACCGATGGTCTGACCGATGGCGACTTGGTCAATTACGCCCACACTATTCGAGACAAGGTTCGTGAAAACAAGTCCGTGATGGACCAGATTCAGAACAACACCACGGAACAGGCGATGCTGGGCGATTTCCCTAAAGCGCTCGACGACGCGGTGATGGATAGCGGTGAGGCGCATCAGAATCAGATGATGCAGATATTGTCTAACAGAGAGGTGTCTGATGGGTTTAAGCGGTTGGTGTTTGATTTGATTAAGCAGGCGGTGTAATGGCTAGGAGGCCGTCCGAGAACAGCGCAAAGCAAAAGTGGAATGCTGGGGTCGGACCAAGCGAACACCCTGTATTCACACGAAAAACACCACATATAAAGTGCATTTCAGACGTTGTAAGCTCATCTCTGACCCCAAAAACAAGCCCATAACTCTCTTCGCCCCCCCACAACACACACAAAACTGGGTCGATCCAATCTTGTGGAGTACTTTGCAATAGAGGACCTCTTGAAAAAATCGGCACCATCATAAAAAGGGGCCCTCATTTTTTGACAATCCGGTAAACTTCTGGATTCACACATACACGAGAATGACGATCCGAGGATCTTGTTGACTCTTGCAAGAGCTTATAAGAGAGCATTCAAAACAAAAAAACCGCCCAACCGGTCAATACGGGAGATTGTGAGATTGTGAGATAAATAATGATCATCTCAGCCAGCAGACGCACCGATATCCCCGCCTTCTACAGCGACTGGTTCATGAACCGAATCCGCGAAGGGTTCTTCTACCGGGTCAACCCCTTCAACAGCAAGCAGGTCTCCGGGTTCAGGTTGAGCCCTGAATGTGTCGAAGCCATCTGCTTCTGGACGAAAAACCCGAAACCGCTCATACCGCATCTGGATGAACTGGATCAGTATGGTTTTGACTACTATTTCCAGTTCACCCTCAATCCCTACGACAATAAGTTTGAGCCGAAAGTACCGTCCCTTGACGAACGCATCGCAACTTTCCAGGAACTGTCAGGTCGAATCGGCCCGGAACGGATGGTCTGGCGCTACGATCCGGTCATCTTGACCAGTGCGACACCTGTGTCCTGGCATCTCGAACAGATAGAACAAATGGCAGAGCAACTCAAATCCTCCACCCGCTGTCTAGTCTTCAGTTTCTATGACTTCTACGGTAAGGGGCAAGGACGTCTGCATACTGCACTACAAGGCACCGGCATCAACCTTGAGGACATCACTTCTCCTGGCAAAGCTGACGAACTGGACCGATTGGTTCGTGGCTTCAAAACAATTACTAACCAATGCAATCTGAACCTGCTCTCGTGCAGTGAAGATGTCAATTTGTCTGCCCTTGGTATCGAGCATGGAGCCTGCATTGACGGCAAGCTCATCCGGGAATTATTCGGCGGCAATCCTGCTACCGTAAAGGACAAAAACCAACGCCAGGCATGCGGTTGTGTAGAGTCCGTTGACATGGGGATGTACAACACCTGTCATTTCGGTTGCACATACTGCTACGCCAACTTTAACGAAGGGATGATTGAGAACAACCGCAGGAAGCATTATGAAGACAGCCCCTCTCTGCTGGACAGATGCGAAGTCAAAATCGAGATTCAAACCACCTTGAAAAAGAAAAAATGCAGCGGCAATCAGCAAGAGCTCTTTTGACGTATTTCGTCACTCGCAAGAGTTAACTTGAACCGTGACGTCATGAATATAAGGGAGGATGATTTTTCTACAGTCTCTTACGAGCCGTCACCCTATCAGGATGAACCGTTCTGAAGAAGGGGGCTGCCCTGGGCTGCGCCCCTACATGAAAAACATTTATGAAAGGATGGGCAGAGGGGACGCACCTGCTTTATTGCCGCACAGTCCGGCTTACTGAAGAACTACTAATATTATTGCAAGTTAGGATCAAACATTCTAATTTGCGCTGATGAGGATCATCAATTTCTTCGGTTGTTTCAATGCGAATCGCTAAAGTCACGAACAAACTCGCTAACAAGATACGCAATCATCAGAAAAGGCCCTCAAATATGAAAAATTGTTTCTCACTTCTGGTCTGCACTTCTTTGGCTTTGCTGCTATTGGCGTGCGCCAGGCCACATATAACGCTTGATCGCGTCATCGTCCAGAATGACACTGCCAGTAAAATTACCGAGGTGAAAGTGCGCCATGAGCCGACGAGAAGATTCGGTAAAGTCAGTGCAATTTTACCTCAGAGATCGTTGGAAATCGGCTTGGGAAGGGTGCAGATGCAGGCTCGACAGGCGGTTGTCAGTTGGCGGGATGG
>DAOWJU010000205.1 GCA_030640215.1 Desulfuromonadales bacterium | reverse complement strand
CCAATAAAGACCAGGTAGTCAAGCTGACGACGTTCGCCGCCCTGCAGGGTGAAGTAAGAGCTCTCCAGAACATTCTCTATTGCATCACCTTTACGCAAAATCTGAATTCGCTCTACCGTCCGCTCTCCAGGCACCACAACGGAAAGGAAATACTTGGTCTGAAAAGAGGTCCAGACGACACCCTGACTATAAGCAACCGAGCCTTCTTTGAGATCATCAACATCAACCTCTTCGATATCGTCTTTTACCAGAGTTGCCGGGCCAGAGAAGGAGTAACTGTCTGTATCAAGGGACTCGTCCCAACGTTGAACCAGAGCAAAATTAACGGTGCCACGCAGTGGCATTGAACCAGAATTTAGTAATTCAAGGCTGGTGTCGATAAGATATTCATCGCCACGTATGACGAAGGTCTTTACGTATTGCATGCCATTAGCGGCAACATGCTGAAAGCGAAGGGACGTCTGCTCGCTCCCGGCGACCTCAACAACATCCAACGAGGTTGTTTCAAAGCGGGCATCCTCACTTAAGAAAAACCCTTCTGATCCAGTTGTACGCAAGCTTGAATAACGCTGCGGAGCCGCTTCAAACATCTGCACAGGAGGAGACGATTTATCAGCTGTAGCGCGGTAATCCTTCAGCTCAAAAGAGACCAGACGCGCACCCTTGGTGGTAAAAACAGCCTTGTATTTATCCGTTTCAACGACGATATCTCGCGCTGGTGCGGACGTCTCAGAGGCTAAAACCGTTACTGTACCAACAATGGTTTCTTCTGCATCGATCTTTCTCTCGACAACAACCTGCTTTTGAGCTTCAGTCGCGACGACTGACTGCTCTTGCTGATTGACGACCGGCTTCATCTGATCTTTGGGTGTCGGGGGAAAGAAGAAAGAAAACCCCAACCAGACAGCAAGCATGAGAACCATTGCAAGAACAAGATTTTTATTTTCAGATGAATTCATAACTTAAGAAATACTCCAGTATATATTCAGACCTATTCAACAGGATCAAAGCCCCCGGGATGCCATGGATGACACCGGGCTAAACGCTTAATACCCAACCAAAGACCAGCCATGGCACCATACCTAGAAACGGCATCAAAAGTGTAGGTAGAACAGGAAGGGTAAAAACGACAGGTAGGTGGTTTTAAAGGGGAAAGAAAGACCCTGTAAAAATGAATACCCGCTAATGCCAACCGTTTAAACATGACCTTCGGTCTCCAGGCGGGCAAAGACGGTTAAAAGTTCCCGGTCTACTTGCAAATGACTCAGGCGTCCAGCGCGATGTTTGGCTATAATCGATATATCAACGACCAGGCCAAACTGCTTATAGTTCTTTCTGAACAGGTCACGAATCCAACGTTTGAACCGGTTACGACAAACAGCATTGCCAACCTTACGACTCACAGTAATCCCCAGACGAGAAACATCCCGTCCAGGGCTCACAATCACAACAAAATGGGCTGTGTGATAACGTTGTCCCTCTTGCCAGCATCGTTGGTAGTCACTTGAACGACGTATCCGATGACACCTTTCGAGAGTTTGTTCACCTTTCACACGTTTGGTTTGCTATTACTTGATCGGAATCGACACAGACAGGGACTTACGACCCCGAGCACGCCGACGCTTTATTGTATTAGAACCACCCTTTGAACGCATACGCTTACGGAAACCGTGAGTACGCTTGCGGCTGACTTTACTTGGTTGATAAGTACGCTTCATGACTGTTATATCTCCTGTTTACCCGAATAGGTGGTGGCTTTTGTGAACAGCACTTTTAAGCATAACTGTAAAACAAAGTCAAGAAAGAAAAGTGTATCGGCTTTTTAAGTTGTTCTTCTTAACTGAATTTTGACTTGCAATAATAAAAATCCTCTGCTAGTCTTTGTCATCGCGTTTCACCTGTTTGTTTTTTGTCTAACTATCTGTTTTTTGGGTCTTTTTTAAGTTATCCACGGTTGTTTAAAAGTTTGTGGATAAATCCAATACTACAGTATCCTTCTAAAATTTGAGCAAAGACTTGATGCCGGTATGAGTAAACTCTGGGATGACACACTTGCACATCTGGAACTGAATCTCAGTCCTCAGCACTTTTCAACCTGGATAAAACCATTGAAACTCGTCAAGATCGAGCAGGATATGGTTTATCTGGAAGTGCCCAACCGGTTTGTTCTTGACTGGGTTAAAGAAAATTACAGCAAGCTTATACAAAAAATTCTCTCCGAACTCTCTGCTGTAACCTATCGAATTCAATTCACTATTGACAATAAAGTAAGAGAGAGTATTCCGCAAAAAACCACAGCTGCAGAGATAGCAACTCCGACTGTGGTTAAACAAAAAACAATCAAAAACAGTTATTCAGCTGATATAAACCTGAATCGTAAATATACCTTTGACGAGTTTGTAGCGGGTTCATCGAATCAATTTGCTTACGCTGCCGCCATGGCTGTGGCCAACAACCCAGCAACGACCTATAATCCACTCTTTATCTACGGCGGTGTCGGTTTAGGCAAAACCCATCTGGTGAATGCTATAGGCAACGCCATTCTTAAAAAATCGCCGCAAATGCGGATATGTTACTACACTTCCGAAAAATTCATGAATGAACTGATCAATTCATTGCGTTATAATCGCATGGACGAATTTCGTAATAAGTTTCGTTCCATGGATGTTATTATGATCGATGATATTCAGTTTATAGCTGGCAAGGAACGAACCCAGGAAGAGTTTTTCCATACTTTCAATGCTCTTTACGATTCACATAAACAGATCATTGTTACTTCTGATAAATTTCCGAAAGATATTCCCGGACTCGAGGAGAGATTACGATCCCGATTTGAGTGGGGTTTAATTGCCGATATTCAACCGCCGGACGTGGAAACAAAATTAGCTATTCTTAAAATGAAAGCCGAGCATAACAGTATTAAACTTCCCGAGGATGTTGCTCTATTTCTGGCCAATTCTATTTGTAATAATGTCCGGGAACTGGAAGGTTATCTGATAAGAATTGGAGCCTATGCCAGCCTGACAGCTGTGCCTGTATCACTGGAGATGGCTCGTGATGTACTCAAAGATATCCTCGTAGAGCGTAATCGCGAACTATCAGTGGAAGAAATTCTGAAAAGAGTCAGTGTTCATTTCAACATGAAAATATCTGACATGAAGTCAGCGAAAAGGCTTAAAGCCGTTGTACTGCCCAGGCAGATAGCCATGTATCTTTCACGACAACTGACATCTTCCTCCTATCCAGAAATAGGTGACCGTTTTGGTGGCAAGGATCATTCAACAATCATCCATGCTATTCGCAAGATAGAAAAGCTGATAGAAGAAGATTTTCAGCTGCGTACCACCATTGAAAATTTAAGAAAAGAATTAACCAATGGATAAGTTGTTTATAAGCAAGGGTATAGTCTGGGGATAAAAGGAGACTTTTTTAAAAACTTCTTTTATACACATTTCATAAACAGTTTTTACCGTAAGTTTTAAGACATATAAATACTTGATATTTATCAAGAAAAATAGCTTTTAAACTAATTAACAGGCCCTATTACTACTACTATCTTTTTAATTTATTAGTTATTAAATATAAGTATAACCTGTTGATGGAGGAGGCCATTATGAATTTCACTGTCGAAAAAGAGGTTTTTCTCAAAGGACTGGCCAGAGTCCAGGGGATTGTTGAAAAACGCAACACCATACCGGTTCTTTCCAATGTTCTTTTGGAAGGCAAAGATGGTGAACTACATCTGACAGCAACAGATCTTGAAGTTGGTATGCAGTCATCCTATCCGGCGAATATACGCAAACCGGGTAAGGTGACTGTCTCTGCTAAAAAACTTTATGAAATTATAAAAGAACTGCCAGATAACGAAATAAGTTTTAATGCTAAGGATAATTGCTGGATAGAAGTGGAATGCGGCAAGGCTCAGTTTAATATTGTTGGTTTGTCTGCTGATGAATTTCCAACTTTTCCCAAGCCGGAGAAAGGAAATTTTATATCTCTTGGCAGTTCACTCTGTAAGGAGATGATAGAGAAAACTTTTTTCGCCGTTTCTCAAGATGAGAGTAAGTACAATCTGAATGGAATATTCTGTCAGGTTCAGGAAGATACCAAGCAATTGCGTCTAGTTGCTACAGATGGTCACCGACTTTCAATGATAGACAAAGAAATTGAGGCTGTAGAAAGTTCGGAATTGTCAAAAGGTGTCATTTTACCGCGTAAAGGTATTCTCGAATTAAAAAAACTTGCAGAAGAAGGCGAAGGTGATCTGCAACTGGGTTTTATGGATAATAATGCTGTGATCAGCAAGGACAAAACAGTCATTATCATGCGTCTCGTTGATGGTGAATTTCCTGACTATAGCCGGGTTATTCCCAAGACCAATGAACAAAAAGCCACAATCGCGGTTTATCCTTTTCTGCATGCTTTACGCCGCATGATTATTCTATCCAGTGAAAAATCGCGTGGTGTGAAGATGAACTTCAAAAACAACCTTCTTGAAGTATCATCATCCAATCCAGAATTGGGTGACGCCCGTGAAGAATTGGATATTGAATATCAGGGTCCTGAGCTTTCAGTTGGTTTCAACGCTCGTTATCTCTTGGATATACTGCAGGTACAGAATCAAGATAGTATCTGTATGATTCTCAAGGATAATCTTTCGCCGGGATTGATTAAGCCGATCGATGAAGATGGCTATCTTGCTGTTATCATGCCGATGCGACTCTAAACAGGATTTTTAGAAAAAAGCCTTTGCATTATTTGAGGCTTTTTTCTTGATAGCCGTATGATTTTAAAAAATCTGAAGCTTCGCTGTTACCGTAATCTGGCAGGCGTGGATATCACCTGGAATGAGCACTTTAACGTCATTTACGGAGAGAACGCTCAAGGCAAAACCAATCTGCTAGAAGCGATCTACCTGCTGGGTCACCTGAAGAGTTTTCGCAGCGCGCGAGGTCAGGAATTAATCGAGCACACAGCTGAAACAGCGTGGATTGGTGCTGTTGTTAATAAATGCGAAGTTATTCATCAACTTGAAATAGGCTTGCAGAGGAATGGTCGCAATCCTCGAGTTAACGGCAAAACGGTTAAAAAACTCAGTCAGTTTCTAGGTTATTTGCGAACGGTGCTCTTTACACCAGAAGAACTGAGTAATATCAAGGGTTTTCCAGCTGGACGCAGGGCGTTGCTGGACCGGGCCATACTGCAAACCGAGCCAGCCTACCTTGATCGTGTTCAGGAATATGACAAAATATTGCGTCACCGCAATCAGCTATTGAAGCAGCAGGCTGATGAAGCTGAACTGGCACCCTGGACAGAAGCTCTGATTAACACGGGCAGCCGTATTCGCTACGACCGAACAAAATACCTGCAAAGATTTCTACCCCTTCTTTGCCAAGTTTATAAAGAAATTACCGGAGGTACAGAGTCTGCCGGATTGAACTATACGGTTGAGCTAAACTCTCAGGAAAAATTGAAGGTTCAGCTGGCTGCAACTTTTGTACGGCTGGCCTCTCGAGAAAAGAAGCTGGGATTGACGCTGGCTGGACCTCATCGTGATGACCTGGATTTTCTGGTCGATGAGCGTTCGTTACGTTGCTTTGGATCACAGGGACAACAGAGATCCTTTCTCCTGGCATTCAAGGCCGCCCAGGTTATGGATCTGGAAGAACAACATCAAGAACCGCCTGTTCTGCTGCTTGATGATCTGGCCAGTGAGTTGGATAGTCGGCGCCAGGAAGGCTTTTTTAATTTTCTATTGAATCGTCGCGGTCAGGTGTTTTTGACCTCCGCCCAACAGCCGTTATTGGCTGATCAGGTGCGACAGACGGCAAGTTTTTTCAAGGTTGACCAGGGTTTGGTCTCCGCCACATCCCCAGAATGAGGGTGACATGACACAAAAACTGAACAAAGAGTACGATGCAGCAAGTATCACAGTTCTAGAAGGTTTGTCGGCCGTTCGTAAACGGCCGGCGATGTATATCGGCTCCACTTCTATACAGGGTTTACATCACCTGGTTTACGAGGTGGTGGACAATTCTATTGACGAAGCTCTGGCTGGTCATTGCGATGATATCAAGGTGGTCATCCATGTTGACAATTCGATCACAGTGACTGATAACGGTCGGGGTATCCCGGTTGATATGCACCCCACGCAGAAAAAACCAGCGGCCGAAGTGGTTATGACGGTGCTGCACGCTGGCGGCAAGTTCGATAGCGACACTTACAAGGTTTCCGGCGGTTTGCATGGTGTTGGTGTTTCGGTGGTTAATGCACTCTCAAGTCGTCTGGAACTCGAAATTCGGCGTGGCGGAAAAATTTACCGACAAAACTACGAGCGTGGTGTTCCTACTGGAGATCTGGTCGAGGAAGGTGAAACTAAACGCCGTGGCACCAGAATACTCTTTTGGCCTGACCCGGAAATTTTTGAAACTACGGACTTCTCCTTTGAAACATTGTCGCGGCGTATTCGTGAAATGGCTTTCCTGAATGCTGGCGTCAAAATTGAAATTATTGACGAACGTTCCGAAAAGAGTCACATTTTCCACTATGAAGGTGGCATTGTTTCTTTTGTCGAATACCTCAATCGCGCTAAAACGCCCCTGCATCCAAAGCCTATTTTCTTTACCGGTGTCAGGGAGGATGTCGAAATCGATGTTGCCATCCAGTATAACGATGCATATGACGAGAAAATTTTCTCTTTCGCCAACAACATCAACACCCACGAAGGTGGCACCCACCTGAGTGGTTTCAAGGCGGCGCTGACGCGCACCATGAATACCTATGCAACAACCAACAATCTGTTGAAAAACATGAAAACCACCATTTCAGGAGATGATCTGCGCGAGGGTATGGCCGCAGTTCTTTCCGTGAAAATGCCCGATCCACAGTTTGAAGGCCAGACCAAGACCAAGCTGGGTAACTCAGAAGTTAAGGGCTATGTTGAAACGCTGATGAATGAAAAGCTGGCGGAATATCTCGAAGAGAACCCGTCGGTAGCACGCAAAATTCTTGAGAAGGGTATCGATGCTGCCCGCGCTCGCGAAGCGGCTCGTAAAGCCCGCGACCTGACCCGCCGCAAAGGCGCTCTGGATGGTCTGGCTCTGCCGGGCAAGCTGGCCGATTGTCAGGAAAAGGATCCGGCGCTTTGCGAACTCTATCTGGTCGAGGGCGACTCGGCCGGTGGTAGCGCCAAGCAGGGACGCGAACGCCGCTATCAGGCGATTCTGCCGCTCAAGGGTAAAATTCTCAATGTTGAGAAGGCGCGCTTTGACAAGATGATCACTTCTAACGAGATCCGTACTCTGATCACGGCGATGGGCACCAGCATCGGCAAAGAGGATTTCAATCTGAGCAAGCTGCGTTACCATCGGATTATCATCATGACCGACGCCGACGTCGACGGTTCGCATATCCGTACCTTGCTCTTGACCTTCTTCTTCCGTCAGATGCCGGAACTGGTCGAACGTGGTCATCTTTATATTGCGCAACCACCGCTCTACAAGGCCAAGCGCGGTAAGAAAGAACTCTATCTGAAGGACGAAGATGCTTTGCGCGAATACCTGCTCGATGAGGGTGTCGATGGCATGACCGTGAGGATGGAGAAGAGTGGCAAAGTATTGCGCGGCAAACAGATCATCCCGACCTTGCGCAATATCCTTCTGTACAACGAGCATTTCAGCAAGATGGTCCACAAAGGCATCAACGCCGAAGTCCTTAAGGTTTTTGTCAGCGGCAAACTGCAGAACGGTTTCGCCGACCTGATTGACCTCGAACCCTTGGCTGCCAAGTTACGCACAATTGCACCAGAGGCCGAATTTCAGGTTTCTAATGATCCACCACGAATTCTTTACACGAACGGCAGCCTGCGCTCCTATATCGATCAGAAGGTGCTCGAGAGCTTGTCGATGTACGAGTACAAGCTGTTGCTGCAGGCATACAAGCAGGTAGAAGATATCTGTTTGAATGAGAATGCAATGATCAGCAAGGAAGGGCAGGAAGAGACGGTGCTCAGCGACCGCCAAGCGATGCTCGAATATTTTTTCGCCCGCGCCAAGAAGGGCCAGTACATCCAGCGTTACAAGGGCTTGGGTGAGATGAACCCATCACAGCTTTGGGAGACGACCATGGACCCGGAGAAGCGGGTGTTGCTGCAGGTCAAGATCGAAGACATCATCGAAGCGGAACAGATTTTTACCGTGTTGATGGGCGATCAGGTCGAACCGCGCCGTGAATTCATCGAAAAGAATGCCCTGAACGTATCAAACCTGGATGTTTAAACGATGTAGCGAGTAGCGGATCGCGGCTAGCGGGAAAAATCACGTCACACGCCATGCGCCACGCGCCACTGATTTTCCGGAGGAAAATCGAGAATGCTTACAGAACAGAACAAAGTCAGCGTCAATATTGAAGACGAGATGCGCAAGTCCTACATGGATTATGCGATGAGCGTGATCGTCGGTCGGGCTCTGCCGGACGTGCGAGATGGTCTCAAGCCGGTTCATCGGCGAGTCTTGTTCGCCATGAATGAGCTGAACAACGACTACAACAAGCCGTACAAAAAATCGGCCCGCGTGGTCGGTGACGTGATTGGTAAGTACCATCCCCATGGCGACTCTGCGGTCTATGACACCATTGTTCGTATGGCTCAGGATTTCTCCATGCGCCACCCGCTGGTCGACGGTCAGGGCAACTTCGGTTCGGTTGACGGCGACTCGGCGGCGGCTATGCGTTATACCGAAGTCCGCATGGATCGCTTGGCTCATGAACTGCTCAACGATCTCGACAAGGAGACAGTTGAGTTCGGACCCAACTACGACGATTCTCTCGAAGAACCTCTGGTGCTGCCCTGCAAGTTCCCTAACCTGCTGGTCAATGGTTCCGAGGGGATTGCGGTCGGCATGGCGACCAAGATCCCGCCGCACAATCTGAGTGAGGTAATCGACGGCCTGATTGCGGTGATCGATGATCCGAAACTTGAGACCGAGGCACTGCTTGAGCTGGTCCCCGGTCCCGACTTCCCCACCGGCGGCTTCATCATGGGTCGGGACAGTATCCAGCAAGCTTACCGCACTGGTCGTGGCATCATTCCGATGCGTGCCAAGGCGATGGTCGAGCAGAACAGCCGCACCGGTCGCGAGAGTATTATCGTTACCGAGATCCCTTTCCAGGGTAATAAGGCGCGCCTGATAGAAAAAATTGCCGATCTGGTTCGAAATAAGAAAATAGAGGGAATTTCCGACCTGCGTGATGAGTCGGATCGTGATGGCATGCGCATCGTTATTGAACTGAAACGCGACAGCATTCCCCAGGTGATACTCAACCAGCTTTACAAGATGACGGCGATGCATTCGTCCTTCGGCATCATCATGTTGGCGATTGTCAAAGGACAGCCGCAGATTCTGACGCTGCGCGAGGTGCTGGATTACTTTATCGAGCATCGTAAGGAGATTGTCACTCGCCGTACCCTGTTCGAGCTGAAGAAAGCCGAGGCCCGCGCCCACATCCTCGAAGGCCTCAAGATTGCCCTGGACAATTTGGATGAGGTGATCCAGGTCATCAAGTCCAGCGCCAATCCAGCCGAGGCCAAAGCAAGGTTGATCTCCCGTTTTGAACTGAGTGAGATCCAGGCTCAGGCGATTCTCGAAATGCGCCTGCATCGCCTGACCGGGCTTGAGCGCGACAAGATCATGGAGGAGTACAAGCAGGTTTTGGCCGTGATCGAAAGACTTAAGGAGATCCTCGCCAGTGAACTGGAGATCCTCAAGATCATCAAGGGCGAACTGATAGATATCAAGGATCGTTTCGGTAACCCGCGCCGCACCGAGATTATCGCCGTGGCAGCCGACCTTTCCATCGAGGACATGATCGTCGAAGAAGATATGGTGGTTACCGTGTCGCATTCCGGTTACATCAAGCGCAACGCGGTTTCGCTCTACCGGGCGCAAAGACGCGGCGGTAAAGGCGCGACCGGCATGCGCCCCAAGGAAGAGGATTTTGTTGAAAACCTCTTCATTGCCTCGACCCACAGCTATGTGTTGATCTTTACCAACCAAGGCAAGGTTTACTGGCTCAAGGTCCATGAAATTCCACAGGGCGGCCGCGCTGCGCGCGGCAAGGCAGTCGTCAACCTGTTAAACTTGGCAGAAGATGAAAGCGTCAAGACGATTCTGCCGGTCAAGGAATTCACCGAGGGCCGTTTCATTATTACCGCGACCGAGAAGGGCACAGTCAAGAAAACCGACCTGATGGCCTATTCCCATCCACGACAGGGCGGCATCATCGCCTTAACCATCGATGAAGACGATAGCCTGATCTCGGCACGTCTGACCGATGGTTCCATGGATATCCTCCTGGCTAGCCACAATGGCAAGTCGATTCGTTTTAACGAATCCGACGCCCGGGCGATGGGCCGTACAGCCCGTGGTGTGCGTGGTATGAAGCTTGAGGGTGGCGATAAAATCATCGGCATGGAAGTGGTCACCGATGCGACCTCGGCAACCCTTGTCACTGTCACCGAGACAGGTTACGGCAAGCGTACCAGCCTCAATGAGTATCGCGTCCAGAGTCGCGGCGGCAAAGGGATTATCACCATTAAGACCGGTGGTCGTAACGGTCAGGTGGTTGATGTCAAGTTGGTGGACAACGAGTCTGATCTTATGTTTATTACCGATCGCGGCAAGGTGTTACGCACCCGTGTCAGCGCCCTTTCGATCATCGGCCGTAACACCATGGGCGTACGCCTGATGGTGCTGGAAGCGGATGAAAGGATTGTTGCGGTCGCCAAACTGGCAGAGAAGGAAGATGACGAAGGAAATCCAGAAATTGAAGAAACAGCTCCTGATGGCGGAGCTGAAGCGCCAGGGGAAGGCGCCTAAAAAACGGCTCTGGGTTTTTCTTGCTCTGACATTTGTACTACTGGTTGCGGCCGGTGGCTTTTGGTATCATGCCAATCTGCAGACGAGACTCGAAGAGACGTTTCAGAAAGGCCTGGCACTCAGACAAGCAGGAAAGTACGTCGAGGCAGTTGAGCTTTTCGAGCAACTGCACGATGAGTACCCTGATTTTGTGCGGATTCCCCAGTCGCTTTTTCAGGCAGCGGAAATCCAGGATTTGTACCTGGGTCGCTATTCTGATGCCGTATTGACCTATCTTTTGCTGGAACGAGATTATCCTGAGGCCGCGGAGGTGGTTCCGGCCCGAAAACAGGTTGCTGTTCTTTACAAGTACCGTCTCAAAGATTGCAGTCAGGCGATAGCGGTCTATCAGAAGGTGCTCGACCAATCAGGCCCGGAAAACGATCAGTTGCAGTACGAGGTGGCTGACTGTTATTTTCGTTTG
>DAOWJU010000003.1 GCA_030640215.1 Desulfuromonadales bacterium | reverse complement strand
CATCTGTCACGTGATCATAGTGAGCGTATGCTGACTTATTTTGGTGCTGATGTTCGGCCTTTCGAGGGTGGTGTCAGCCTGATTGGGAGGCCGCGTCTGCTGGCTCAGGATGTGATTGTCCCGGGGGATGTCTCCTCGGCCGCTTTCTTTATGGTTGCTGGCCTGATAACGCCTGGTGCGGAGCTGACAATTCGCAATGTCGGCATTAACCCGACGCGTAGCGGCATCATCGACATATTGATCGCTATGGGCGGGCAGTTGGAAATTCTCAATGCCCGGGAACAATCCGGAGAACCGGTTGCTGACATTCTGGTTCGGCACAGCAGACTCAAGGGTATTGAAATCAGCGGGGACATGGTCCCCCGTGCTATTGATGAATTTCCCGTGATCAGCGTTGCCGCGGCTCTGGCAGAAGGCACAACAACCATTCGTGATGCAGAAGAGTTGCGCGTTAAGGAAACGGATCGCATTGTTGCCATGGTCAGTGAACTGGGCAAACTCGGAGCTCAGGTCGAAGCGCGACCTGACGGCATGGTGATTACTGGAGTTGAACAACTTAATGGCGGCAAGGTCTCATCGCATGGTGATCATCGCATTGCTATGAGTATGGCTGTGGCTGCTCTCTGCGCAAGAACAGAGGTGACAATTGAAGATACAGAGTGTACAGAAACCTCGTTCCCTGGTTTCTGGGCTCTGCTAGATAAGGTTCGTGACTCTTTATGAAGCAGCTTACTATCGCCATAGATGGTCCCTCCGGGGTTGGTAAAAGTACTTTGAGTAAAATCCTTTCTCTTGATCTGGGTTATCTCAACCTGGACACGGGCGCAATGTATCGTTCGGTTGCTCTGGCAGCTACGCGCCGTGGGATTGATGCCACGGATCATGACGCCTTGCGTCAACTCTGTGATGAAATTGTCATTGAGTTTGACCATAAGGAAGGCGCAGAGCGTGTGTTGTTAAATGACGAAGATGTTTCGGTAGCGATTCGCACCCCGGAAATCAGCCTTCTGACAGCGTCGGTTGCCGCCTGTCCTGATGTACGCCATGCGATGGTTGCACGTCAACGTGAGCTTGGCGCTGGCGGTGGGGTGGTGCTGGAAGGCCGCGATGTCGGTACGGTTATTTTCCCCGATGCAGATGTGAAATTTTTTCTCAAAGCTTCGGCAGAGGTCCGTGGACGAAGACGCTTCCTGGAGCTTCAGGTCAAGGGGGTTACGGTTGACCTGGCACGCACCATTGCTGAAGTACAAGCGCGCGACACGGCAGATACTACCCGTACGATGTCACCTTTAGTGCAAGCTGAAGATGCTGTGGTTATCGACACCACGGATCTGGATATCCCACAAGTCCTCAAGCGTATGTTTGCTGTCGTTGCCGATTGTCAACGTGCTAATGAGTCAAGCCAGTCGAGTTAAATTGATGGCCCGCCGAGTTAAAATATGGAAATAATCCTCGCCAAAAGTGCCGGTTTTTGTTTCGGCGTCAGACGTGCCACCCAGATGGCTTTTGAAGCCGCCAGCGAACATGAACATATCTGTTCCCTCGGACCGGTGATTCATTCACCGCAGGTTGTTAAAGGGTTGGCAGAGAAGGGCGTGAAGGTTGTCACTAACGTTGAGGATATTCTGTCCGGTTCAGTGATTATTCGTTCTCACGGCGTGACAGCTGAAGAGATGAACAAGGTTCAGGAGAAAAACCTGACGATTGTTGACGCTACCTGTCCTTTTGTTAAAAAAACCCAGAAGTATGCTGCCGGGCTCAGTAAGGAGGGTTATACGGTCGTGATCGTCGGTGAGGTAGAGCATCCCGAGGTGCAGGGGATCGTCTCCTATGCAGGTGATGCTGTTGTACACGTTGTTGCCGATGCGGAGCAGGCGCTTGCTTTGCCGCGTATGAAGAAGGTTGGTATCGTCGCACAAACTACCCAGCTGTATGAAAACCTCAAAGAGATTATGGACGTTTGTCTGGCCAAGTGCCAGGAATTAAGGGTTTTCAACACGATCTGTGATGCAACGTCTGTGCGTCAGAACGAGTCTCGTGCGATTGCCGGCTCTGTTGATTTGATGATTGTAATCGGTGGCCATGCCAGTGCAAACACTTCACGTTTGACCAGTATCTGTCGGCAAATACAGCCACAAACCTGGCATATTGAGACAACCGAAGAGATCCAGTCAGGCTGGTTTGTCGGCGTGAAGAAAGTGGGTGTTACGGCGGGAGCATCAACGCCTCGCTGGCTGATTGAAGAAGTTATTGAGATGGTCGCTAAACAGGGAAAATAAAAGTTTGAGTTTCCATAAAGCCTATGTTATCGTCGCCGACCATGGCCTAAGAGCCATACCACCGTTTTTACGGTGGAATTTGCTAGGGGGTAACAACTAAATGGTGGAAAGTAACGACAAGTTTGACGACGAAACAGAAGAAATGGACAACGACGAAGAAATGGATATGGAAGAATCATTTGAAGCCATGTTCGAAGACAGCATGCAAGAACTCAATGTTGGCGACGTTGTTCTCGGAACAGTAGTACAGGTCACTGATGATTTTGTAGTTGTTGATGTCGGCTACAAGTCAGAAGGTGTCATCCCGCTTGTAGAATTCAAAGACGAAGAAGGCAAGATCGATATCAACGTCGGTGATGAAGTTGACGTCCTCTTTGAACGACGCGAGAATGACAGTGGCCAGATTGGTCTCTCCAAGGAAAAAGCAGATCGCCAGAAAATCTGGAGTTCCCTCGAAGAGGGTGCTGTGGTTGAAGGCCGGATTGTTGGGCGCATTAAAGGCGGCCTGACTGTCGATATCGGCATCAATGCCTTCCTGCCTGGTTCGCAAGTTGATCTTCGACCGGTTCGTAACCTTGAGAAACTGCTAGGCGCGACCTTCGATTTCAAAATTATCAAGCTGAACAAGCGTCGCGGCAACATTGTTCTTTCCCGACGTGTTCTTCTTGAGGAGCAACGGGAAAGCATGCGTTCCGAAACACTCGAAACGCTTGCTGAAGGACAAGAGATCGAGGGTATCGTTAAGAACCTGACTGACTATGGTTCCTTTATCGACCTCGGTGGCATTGATGGACTGCTGCACATTACCGATATGTCGTGGGGACGCGTTAACCATCCCTCCGATGTCCTCTCTGTCGGTGAAAAAATCAACGTCAAGATTCTTAAATACGATCGTGAGCGTGAGCGTGTATCGCTCGGTCTGAAGCAGATCACGCCCGATCCATGGCTGGAAGTGGATAGCGTTTATCCGGTTGGTGCCAAGGTCCAGGGTAAGGTTGTCAGCCTGACTGACTACGGCGCATTTGTTGAATTGCAAGATGGTGTTGAAGGCCTGATCCATGTCTCTGAAATGAGCTGGACCAAGCGTATCAAACATCCCAACAAGATTCTTACGGTCGGTGACGAAGTTGAGACTTTAGTGCTTGCTTTGGACATACCTAATCGCCGCATCTCGCTTGGTCTCAAGCAGATTGAGCCGAATCCATGGGAAGTGATCGGTGAGAAGTTCCCGATCGGTACCGTTATTGAGGGCCAAGTCAAGAATATCACTGATTTCGGCGTCTTCGTCGGTGTTGATGAGGGTATTGACGGTCTGGTGCATATCTCAGATCTTTCCTGGACCAAGCGTGTCAAGCATCCTTCCGAGCTTTTCAAGAAGGGTGACACTGTAAAAGCGGTTGTCCTGAATATCGATCGTGAAAACGAGCGTTTTTCTCTCGGCCTCAAGCAGTTGACTCCTGATCCATGGGAAGCAATTCCGGTCAAGTATGCGCCTGGTACGATTGTGAAAGGCAAAGCAACTTCGGTAACTGACTTCGGCGTTTTCCTGGAGATTGAGGATGGTATCGAAGGTTTGATCCATGTCTCCGAGCTGAGTCAGCAAAAAGTGGAAAGTCCTAAGGACGTTGCAAATGTTGGTGATGAGTTCGAAGCTGCTGTTCTGAATGTTGATGTTGTTGATCGTAAGATCGCACTTTCGGTCAAGCAATTGACTCAACACAAAGAAAAAGCTGAGGTGCAGGAATTCCTCGGTGCTCAGAAACAGGCGACTTCCAATCTTGGTGCTCTGCTCCAGGGAGCGATGAATCGCAACGGCGAGGATTCAGCCGAGTAATTCTGTCAACAACCTACAGCGCGTTTCCACTCAGAATGGAAACGCGCTTTTTTTTGGAGAACCATGAAGAAACGACCGTTTCTATTGGCTTCAGCCCTGTTGACGGGCATCTTTGTTTTCTTTTTGGCTTTGGCTGTAACCGTAGCCAGCTTCATGGGGCGGCCCACCAGCTTTGCCATTGGTGACAAGATAGGTGTTATTGAAGTCTATGGGGTCATTGCAGATTCACGGCTGATTATCGAACAACTCCACGATTTTCGTGATAACGACAACATAAAGGCGCTGGTTTTGCGCATTGATTCTCCCGGAGGCGGTGTTGGCCCCTCTCAGGAGATCTACGACGAAGTTAAAGCCGTTGATTTAATAAAGCCGGTAGTCGTTTCCATGGGGTCTGTTGCTGCATCTGGTGGCTATTATATCGCAGTTCCTGCCCGTGAGATCATCGCCAACCCAGGCACCATTATCGGCAGTATCGGCGTTATCATGGAGTTCACCAATTTCCAGGAATTACTGGATAAAATTGGTTTGAACAGTGTTATTGTCAAAAGTGGCAAGTACAAAGACATCGGATCACCAACGCGGGAAATGACTGCTGAAGAGCGGGAGATCCTTCAGAACCTGATTGATGATGTTCACAGCCAGTTCGTTACATCGGTTGCTGACGGCCGTCATATGGATGAAGAGTCTGTCCGTAAAATAGCTGATGGCCGTATTTTCTCGGGCCGCATGGCGATGGGCATGGGTCTGGTTGACGGCATGGGGAATCTGGAGGTTGCCATTCGGCGTGCTGCAGAGCTAGGTGGTGTTGATGGTGAGCCAAATGTCGTTTATCCCCCCGGCAAAAAACCAAGATTTATTGATCTTTTTATTGAGGAAACCTTAAATCGCCTGCAATTCGCTTTGCAGAAAGAGCGTACAGTGGGTTTGCAGTATCTTTGGCCAGGGTTTAATTAGTTTTCGTCTGGAAACGGCCCTTTTCCGCAATCTCTGCGTCAATCTGCACATTTGATTGTGCGGCGTAAAGCGCTACGCCTTCGCTT
>DAOWJU010000319.1 GCA_030640215.1 Desulfuromonadales bacterium | reverse complement strand
GCACCCGTGGCACCGGCTGCAGCGTAATGGGTTGAGAAGTACTGACCGTTGCACTGCTCGCCACAGAGTTTGACCAGGTCTGGGGTGCCCCAGGCGTCGGAACCCATGAACGGGCCCTTGTAACCGAGATCACGCGCCTGCGGTATGATCAGGGCGACCTGGTTGTAGTTTTCCGGCACAAAGATGAAGTCAGGTTTGGCGGCAATGATGGTGGTCAGCTGGGCGGAGAAATCCTGGTCCTTGGTGCCATTCGACTCGTAGGCTACGACAGGGCCGAGCCCCTTGGCTTCCCAGGCAGCTTTAAATACTTCTGCCAAACCGACAGAATAATCGTTAGCAACGTCGAAGAGCACAGCTGCGGTCTTGGCACCGAACTTTTTGGCTGCAAAGTCGGCTACTACTGGCCCCTGGAAGGGGTCGAGGAAGGCAGCGCGGAAAACCCAGGGACGATCCAGTGTGGTATTAGGATTGGTCGACCAGGGACTGATCATCGGCACGCGGTTTTCGTTAGCGGTACCGCCACCAGGAACTGCCTGCTTGGAGGAGTTGGGGCCGATAATCGCCACGACCTCTTCCTGCTCGATCAGTTTGAGGGCAGCGTTGACTGCCGAGTCGGCTTTAGACTCGTTGTCCATGTAGATGAACTCAAGCATGTACTTCTTGCCACCGACCTCGAGGCCGCCGGCGCCATTGATATCTGCAAGGTACATTTCAGCGGCGTTTTTGGAGCCTTCCCCAACTTCCGGGATGTCTCCGGTCATCGGGATGTTGAAGCCGATTTTGATGGTGTCAGCTGCGAGGGCGGGGGTCGCAAAGAGAGCGACCAGGGACAATACAACGAGAAACTTCAGCTTTTTCATCTGTCTCCTCCACTAGTTGAATTGAACAATAAACGTTTATGCACCGTAGGATACGGAACATCGACGGTAATTTATAACATTTACCTGTAAAACCAGACGTTTAAGTACAACAGCATGAGGTGTGTTTGTCAAGTTACTTTCCCCTTCTTCCCAGTATTTGTTATTGTTCAGTTTTAGAACCTTTAGTATTTGATCTTTACAAAAGGTGACTTAAACGAAGCACTGAGAGCCTCTTCAAGGGTATGGATCCCTTGAGCTTCCAGTAACGGGATGAGTCGCAGCAGGATTTCGGCAGTGACCAGTGCATCTCCCAAAGCAGTGTGGCGGCCGATGATCGTGATGTTGAAGCGTTCGGCAATGTCATCCAGGGAATGCCCCTCCTGGTTCGGATGCACTATGGATGAAAGCAGCAGTGTGTCAAGAACCGGATTGTCGAAGTGCAGCCCGATAGCATCCTCTTTCAGTTGCAGAAAACGCATATCGAATGCGGCATTGTGGGCAACCAGTACGGAGTCGGCCGCAAAGGTGTGAAAGGTTGGCAGAACCTGGGTAATCAGAGGTTGTGATGTCAGCAGCTCGGGGTCGATACCGTGAATTTCAACAGAGGACTTCGGTACTGATCGTTGCGGATTGACCAGCTGGTCGATGCATTCATCGTGCAGCAGGCGACTATTGATGATGCGCACAGCGCCGAGCTGAATAATCTCGTCTCCTTCGGAGGGGTTCAAGCCGGTGGTCTCGGTATCGAACGCCACGTAGGTCAGATTGCGCAATTGCACCTTGCCAAGAGCGTCCTGGCCGGGTTGATGAAAGAGGTCGAACTCATAGGAGACGGGGCGGGGTGCTACAGCGGAATGTAAATCTGCCGGTTCTTCGTCCAATGCAGTCGGTAGAGTTATTTTGATGCCATTGCAGAAAGCTTCATCGGTTTCTGTAATCGTGATGTCGCCACCATGTTTGCTGATAATCGTTTGTGGGGAGTCTGCTGTACCGGCACTATCAATAAAAAGTGGGGTTTGTTGCCAGTCGCGCAGAGCTTGGCTGGTGACGCTCTGATCTGCCCAGTTTAATGTGAGTATGGCCATCGGTCCGTCGTCGCTACCAATCTGCAGCAGAATCGCAGCGATGTCGTATTCGGCTTTTAAAAACCCGGCCAGGTTGGTGACCGATTGCACGATTGCATAGCTGTCTATCTTCAGCCAGATGCTTTTATTGGTACTTGTTTCTGTCTGTATGGCAAAACGTTCATCGAGATTATTCGTGATCAGCTTCATAAAGGTATCAGCCAGCACATTCTCGCGATTTCCATAGGCGAGACGATGTTCGCTGTAGAGATTTCTGGCCAACGCCAGATGCTCTTCCAGTTCGCTGGTGATCTGGGCGGCGGATCGAAGATGATGATTGCAGGCATCTTGCTTGGTGGTCTGCATCTCGCAGATGAGATCGACCCTCTGGTGCATTTTGCCCAGTGAATCCTGGACAGCGTCGACCATGCCTTGCAGTAACTTGTCACGTTCGCTGTCGGCTTCTATTTCACCGGTGATATCTTCAAGAGAGAGAACAAATCCGGAAATAACCCGGGCGTCCTCATCGTTGCTGGTGACAGGTGCCATGTTGACACGAATAAAGCGAGTGCCACACAGCTTGGTCGTCAAGCCGAGCGCAGGTTTGACCTGATCCTTGGCAAACGCGTGGTTCATGACTTCCAGAGCATGGACCAGAGGGTCTCGTTCCAGAACTCCGAAGATTGACCGCCCCAGGCCGATGGTTCCACTCTCTTCTTGACTCCCTCCTGCCGGTTGCAGCATTTTTCGTCCCAGGTGGTTATAAAGCATGATCTTGCCATCTTTGTTACAGACCACCACCCCGAAAGGTAGCTCTGACATCAGTGCTGCAAAGCGGTTGCGCTCTTCCTTGAGGGCCAGGTTAGACAGGCGAACTTTGCCATCAACTTCACTTTGCAACGTCTGGAAAGCATCCGCCGATTCGTTGATGACTTTAGCCAGCATCGCCAGTTCGCGAGCACCTTCGGTGGTGATGCGATAGTCCGGGTTGGCGGCGGTGATCAGGCGGGTCTGCTCGGCCATGCGCA
Source organism: Desulfuromonadales bacterium (assembly GCA_030640215.1). Taxonomy (GTDB): domain Bacteria; phylum Desulfobacterota; class Desulfuromonadia; order Desulfuromonadales; family BM103; genus M0040. Next base: position 10,777 of record DAOWJU010000319.1, on the reverse strand, counting down.
GGACCGGTATGATGTAGTAACGAAAGAGCAGGCTGATCATGGTGCAAATGAAGGCAACCAGAACGATTGAGCCGATCAGAGGAAAGGGAATCAGTTTGTTGAAGAGTTTTGCAATAATGGCCTGATCTTCGGGGGAAAGATTCAGGTAGGCTGCAGCAAAGCTACCGAAGATGACGGTAAATATGATCGCAATAATACCGGTTAGAAAAATCCAGTATTTGACTGCAGGTGACAGGCTGACGCCAAAGTCTTTTCGCAAAGCATTCTCCTCGGTGCGTTTACTCTTAAGATAGTATGCGATATTTGCGCTCAGGTTCAACCAAGGTGAAGATTTTTATCATTTGCAAAAGCCCGTCATCCCCGAATGATTCTATCGGGGATCCATGGTTTTAAAGGCTGGATTCCCGATTACACCCTCGGGAATGACAATTCTTTCCTGCGGATTACGTCATCGATATTGTTTTCTGCAGAATAGTGATCAGCTCTGCGGTCTCCTTGTCTGGATTATAACGATCCGGGTCTGGGCAGGAAAGTTGTTGGCGTCTTTCCCTATTGAGCAGTTGCAGGGCATATCGGGTGAACTCAGATTTATTGCTATAGAGCAGGCCGTTGTTGTCGTGTCTGACTACCGCGGCATTACCGGGAATCTTGCGGGCGAGAATTGGCAGGCCTATGGTTGCTGCCTCCAACAGGGCGTTGGCGAGACCCTCCGTTTGAGAGTTGTTGATAATGACATCGGCACCACGCATGGCATTCGCCATGGCTCCCGGGGTAATGGAGCCAAGATAGCTTGCCCATGGCCTTTGTTCAATTGCGTCAAAGACACATTGAGCGTAACCCTCATCGAGGATGGGGCCACAAAAGGCGAGATGGAAGGTCGAGCTTTGCATAGCCACCTGGTCGAACATCTGCAGCAGCTCCAGAACCCCTTTGACAGGCCGCAAACCGGCTGGGCAGAGAAAAAGTGTTTGTTGCTTTTCAAGTGAATGAACGGCTCGCAGGTCATAATCGACAGTGCCCAATACAATTCCGGGCGTCAACTCGCGCAAATTCGTGGTTAATTTCGGATGGACGGCCTTGATCCCGGCAACGATTAACGGGTTCTGCAGCAGGACGAACGCGGCCTGACGCATGATCGTGTGGATGGTCTTGATCTGATCAGGATCGTCCAGCCCATGATTGACATCGGTGCCGGTGAGAAGGACCACGTAGGGAATGCTCAGATTGCTTGCAGCTTTCAGCCACGGTTTCCCGGAGCGGTATGCGTGCAGCAAAATTGTGACATCGGGAGCGAAGTCAAGCAGTTGCTGTCTGAAAACGCCGTCTGTCTGCAGCTTGGCGTCATGCAGGGCGACTTGATGGCCATGCTTTTTCAGGCCGTGCTGAAACCTGTGGGCAGTCACCCAGTTGCCGCTGATGCGGTCCTGTCTCGGAATGACGATCAGAATGCGCATGACAGATCTCCAAAAGTGCACAGACGAATGTTGCGTCGTGCAATGACTTCTTTCGCCTCTGCAGAGAGCAGGGCATGCAATTCTATCTGGCGTTGTGGCCCGTCAAACGGCTTGCCCTGATCGTATGGGAAGCCGGGATGAGTCATCAGTTCCCAACACCCTTGCGAGAGATCTTCCAGGAGTTGCGAGAGGCTGGTCGTGTCCAGGCGATCCAGCAGCGGCATACCCCAGAGACCGTCCGGAGTTTTGATCCCGGCGTCGATAACCGTGGTATGCGCATCCCGACCGAGGCGACGGTAGAGGGCCAACTCTTCTCTCAGGGATCCGTCCGGGTCCTGTTCGATAGCTTCTGCAGGAAAAGTGGTGCGCATGGCATGAATATCGTATTCTCGGGCCAGCTCAGTGATCATGGTTGTCAGACAGGGGAAAAGCTGGCAATGCTGGTGGCTGTCGAGGTGGTCGGGCCGCAGGCCGCTGTCGAAAAGACGTTCAATCTGAGCCGCAAGCTCGTTACGGATAGCGGTGCGATCACAGGCTCCGGCAGCGAGGCATTGGCGTAACTTCTGTTTGCCTGGCAGCAGGCCTTCATCATCAGTCAAACCTTTGATCTGCCCCGTTATGGTTGAGCCGTCTGCCAGGTTCAGGTGCACGCCGACCGGAATGTTCGAGTCTTTGACCTGTTCGACAGCCGTAATAAAGGATGGTCCATTAGCCAGCAGGGAAGCACTGGTGACAATGCCGTGCCTGAAAGCCTCCAGAATCCCCCGGTCACGATCTCTGTTGCTACCGAGATCATCAGCATTAATAATCAATGAAATCATGGGGTGCATAGTAAAGCAGGTTGGCTTTCAGGGCAATTCTCTTGGTGAAACAGGACCATCAGGGTAACATTCGAAGCTATGCAACAAGTAAATCAATCACAACCGCCGGTTTCAGAAAAAGGACTGCATTACGGTTGGGTCGTCGTGCTTGTCGGTACATTGACGATCTTTGCCTGCCTCGGCCTGGCGCGTTTCGCGTTCGGTATGCTCCTGCCCTCGATGCGCGAGGCATTGGGCATGTCCTACGATGAGATGGGTTTTCTCGGCACCGGTAATTTTGCCGGCTACCTGACGGCTGTCGGTATGGCTCCTTTTCTGTTACGTCGTTTCAGCCCACGGCAACTGATCGCCTCTGGTTTGTCTCTCATTGCCCTCTGTATGTTCGGCATTGCATTTGGCGACAGCTATCTGTTGATTCTGGTGCTTTACACCTGTGTCGGCATCGGTAGCGGCTTTGCCAATATCCCGATTATGGTGCTTGTCTCCTATTGGTTCCGGCGTGAAAAACGTGGTCAGGCAGCAGGGCTGATTGTTATTGGCAGCGGCTTCGCCATCATCTTCTCCGGGTTTATCATCCCGGTTCTCAATGAGAATTTCGCGCAGAATGGTTGGCGTGTCGGTTGGGGGCTGCTAGCTCTGATTGTTCTGCTGGTTGCCATAATTGCAGCGTTATTGATTCGTAATGATCCTGCTGAAAAGGGGCTGGAGCCGGTTGGCCAGGCACAGGAAATTGAGTACGACCCATCGGCGAGCAAGGGGCAATTCAGCCCGGTGCGGATTTTGACTCACCTGGGGGTCTTGTATTTCATTTTCGGCGCCACCTACGTAATTTATGGCACCTTTATCGTTACGACCATGGTCGAAGAATATGCCTTTGCCGAAGTCAGCGCCGGTCGCTTCTGGTCCTGGGTCGGATTCTTCAGCCTCTTCTCCGGGACTCTCTTCGGTTTGCTCTCCGATAAGCTCGGTCGTAAGGGCGGCTTGATGATTGTTTTTGTTGTGCAGACTCTGGCTTACCTGCTGGCTGGCTCCGGCTTGGGGACTATGGCGATGTTCGCTTCGGTTGTGCTGTATGGTGTCGCGGTCTTCGCCATTCCGGCTATCATGGCAGCGGCGGTGGGGGATTACCTGGGCAAAGCGCGTGCTGCGGCCGCCTTTTCGATTATCACTTTTTGCTTCGCCCTCGGCCAGACCCTTGGCCCGGCAGTAGCCGGTATGGTTGCCGAATCAACCGGCACATTCACCGGCAGTTATCTGGCCTCTGCGATTTTAACCGGTTTTGCGGTGATCTGGACTAGATTCCTGCCGGAACCTCTGCAAACAGGCTGACTTTTTCTTGTGAATTCTTGGAGCATCAAAGATCAGATGATCGGAAGAAAAACAATTGCATGTCCTGAACAAAAAAATGGGCTCGGGGAAATCCCGGGCCCATTTTGTAAAACTATTAAGTTGTTAATATGGCCCTTAGGAGACTGTCAGGTCTAGAACCTGAATGTTGTCCGAATAGTTGCCGTTTGGGTCGAGCCTTCTCCTTCGCTATTGCCGAAAGCGTAGCCACCCTTGATTTCCACCATGTCCCCTACAGGGATAATCAGTTCGGGAACGGCCTGTATAATCTGACGTTTATTGAAGTCGGTGCTGTATAACACTTCGAAGGCTGGCTTGATGAAGCCTTTGGCGTTGTAGACTGCCGCACCACTTAGATTCATCAGGTAAAATTCAGTGCCGTTATCGCTCGGGTTGAGATCGTCCGTGTCAAAGTAATAGCGACCATCCAGGCTCGCCTGCAGGCGGATATCGCGATTTTTTCTGGCGTTGTCAATGTTGAAGCCGAGCCGGATCAACTGACCACGGTGGTTGTACTTATCATTTATACTTGTCTCCAGGGCCTCGGTGCGGCGACCATAACCAAAGTAGGCTGAGGTGTTGACCGGGCACTTGTCAGCAGTGCTGATTTCTCTTTGCAGCACCACATTCGCAAAGTCAAAGACCCCACCGTTACCATCAATGTCGATGTCCTGCTGCTCTTTGATACTCCATGCGTCACCATCTGTGTAGAAAGGGATTTCGAGACGGACTTCCCAGCGGTTGTTTGTACCGAAGGGGACAATGACTTCAGCTGTTGTTGTGTAGCCATCAAACTCTTCAGCTTCTTCAATGCGTACGTTTCTGAAGTTGTCGTAAGTCAGGTTGGCTGTAAACCTTTGTGCATTGCGGGCATTCCGAGTGTGAATCGGTTCCAGTTCGTAAAGGTTCTGCCGCGCTTTTCTGCCGCTATTGTCAGCGAAAGCAACTGTTGCAAAACAGAGAATACAGACGAGAAGGGATGCAAGATATTTCATTTACGATAAACTCCATTTTGTTGGGATGTGACTGAGTATTGCAGTTGAAAGGATACGACAGGTGTCTCAGAATCGCCCCACCGCCTGAAATACGATTCTATTGATTAATGAGCATTTCAAGCCCACGTCAATCTAATGTCAAATCAAAAAAAATGCAATTAATTTGTAAGTGTATGGAATAAAGGCTTTTATTGGTTGTTGTTGCTTTGCGGAAATACCGGAGGAACCAAAAAAAAGGGGTCTCGTAACATCAAGACCCCGGAGGTAACTCATTATGGACAATGAGAAAGTGGTGATTCTGTTCGCCAGACATTGTCTCCTCTGCCTCGTTCCAGAGTGGTAGTGCCGCTTGAACAGGTCAGGATCCTCTCCAAGGGCTCTGGTTGGCAATGTGCAAGTGCCTGGCTCACTTTTACGCTTTGTTCGCGTATTGTGATTTACACACTAGAGGATTGGGTGTGACAGGAGTGTAGAAAGAATGTGAAAAAACTGTGAAAACTTATTGATCTGTTTTTTTAAGGATTACAGTAAAACAGCAACCGACCGGCTGGTTGTCACTTACCATAATTTCCCATTGCTCCCGCTCGCAAATACGCTGGACCAGAGATAAACCGAGTCCCATGCCATGCCTGTTTCTATCTTCTGATCCGCCGCGGTAAAAAGGTTTAAAGATCGATTGCTTTTCTGAACTGGGAATCCCGGGGCCTGTGTCGCGAATTTCAAATCTGGTGGAGCGAGCAATCAGAGTTATTCCACCTTCTTTCGTATGGTGAATTGCATTCCGTATCAAGTTGTTGAGTACCGTTCGCAGCATGGGCACGGGAAACAGACCATCCAGATCGTCCTGGCTTGAAGTTTGATCTTCCAAAGCAAAAGAAATCCTCTTGGCTTTTGACAGTCGCTGCCATTCGGTGAGATCTTCCTGGATGATACTTGCAAGCGTCGCACGTTCCTGCTCGGTCTCGCCACCACGAGCCAGGGTTAGAAAAGCGTCCACCAATTCCTGAATTTCCTTGGCAGCCTTGCTTATGGTGTTGATGCGTTGCCGGGAAAAGTCATCGAGCTGATCCTTTTCGACGAGCAGATCACAGGAGCTTTTAATGACCATCAGGGGGGTACGAAGCTCATGACTGACATCACTGGTGAACAAGGTCTCCCGCAGCAAGGATTGCTGGAGCATGCTGATGGTTCGATCAAATGCTTGCGCCAAGTGACCGACTTCATCATTGATGTAACCGGAGGACAATGGCGGGGCATCAAGTAGCAATTTTTCGCGATTGTGTACTTGCTGGGTCAGTCGCCGTACGGGGGCGATGACTTTCCTGGACATCATGATGCCGAGAATCATTGAGGCTATCACGCAGAGAAAAAAGCCAGCGACGACGGTGATTTCCAATATGTTCTCATGCCGCTCAAAGGTGGTCTGCTCCTGGACAAGGTAGAATGGTGTCTCCTTGTCCTGGCGCATCATGACATGAAAGGAACTTTGTTCGAATTCCACTTCGTTAAAGCCGGGTTCAAGATTTTGCAAGTAATACGGAAGATCCTCTGTGCCGCTGTAGAACTGGGTCCCTAAATCAAGCTGCGGGCTTTGTCCCTGCTTGTAGTCGACCAGGAGGTCCGGAAACTTCCTGTTGAATTCGGCAGTGATCAGGTCCTCTTTGACGATGTCGATTGCGGCCATGATGCCGAAACTGAAGAGGCCGCTGACCACGGTCGTCAGCACCACGAACGAAATAAGAATTCTTTGTGACAGGGGGGATTTAAATTTCATTTGCCGAAACTTTCAGACAGAAGCCAATACCATGCACTGTGTGCAGCAGAGCAGAGCTGAACGGTTTATCGATCGCCTGGCGCAAGATGTGAATATGACTGCGCAGACTGTCGCTTCCCGGCAGGTCTTCTCCCCACAGAAGTTCTTCAAGGACTTCACGCCTGACCACATGGGGGCTGCTCTTCATCAATTTTTCCAGTAATTTGAGGCCGATGGGGCTGAGCTTTAAGGTTTTTCCCTGTCGGGTGACTTCCAGATTGTTCATATCGTAGGACAGGTCACCAACCTCTAAGATGTTTTGCAGACCAGCTTGGCCACGACGTAGAACGGCCTCTACCCGAGCGTGTAGCTCTGGCAGGGAGAAGGGTTTGACCAGGTAGTCGTCAGCTCCAGCCTGGAACCCGGTTAGTTTGTCATCAACACTGTCTCTGGCCGTAAGCATGATGATCGGTGTGCTGATCTGCGCATCCTGACGCAGTTTCTTACAGAGGGTGATGCCATCCATACCTGGTAGCATGAGATCGAGGATGATCAGGTCGAAGGGTTGGGTCACCGCAAGGTGTAGGCCGCCCAGACCATCGTAGGCACAGTCGACCAGGTAGCCCTTCAACTCAAGGTAATCGGCAATATTCTGTAGAATTTCAGGTTGATCTTCGATAATCAGTATGCGCATGCGAAAGCATTCCCTTCGGCCACTTCTGGCAGCTGATCCGTTGTGCGGCTCAATACGCGAAAGGCTCCAGACGTACCTTGGGCAACAGGCTTTTGGAATCGGTCAGGTACTCGTCGACGCAACGGGCAACCTCGCGTCCCTCACTGATCGCCCAAACCACCAGGCTCTGGCCGCGCCGGCAGTCGCCAGCAGCAAACACGCCATCGACCGAGCTCATGCGGGTCTTGGAGTCGGTCTTGATGTTGGAGCGCAGGTCTGTTTCGCAACCACACTGTTTAAGCAGTTCCGAGCGCGGGCCGAGATAACCCATGGCCAGAAGAACCAGATCGCACTTCCATGTCTGCTCGCTTCCCGCGACCCTTTCCGGACGGCCGTTGACCCATTCCACCTTGACGGTCTCCAGGGCGGTGACAGTTCTGTCCCTGCCGATGAAGCGGGTGGTCATGATCTCGTAAAAGACATCACCACCCATCACTTGCATTTCCTCAACCGAGGTGCTGACCCGCATGATGCGTGACCATTGTGGCCAGGGGTTATCAGCACCACGTGCTCCCGGTGGTTGATCGAGAAGTTCAAAGTTGACGACACTGGTCGCTCCCTGGCGCATTGACGTGCCGATGCAGTCCGAACCGGTATCGCCACCACCGATGACGATAACTTTTTTGCCCTTGGCACTGATCGTCTGCTTTTTAGGGTGCAGGGCAGCGATGTTACTATCTCCCCAGTTGGTGCGATTCTGCTGCGGTAAAAACTCCATCGCAAAGTGAATGCCGTCCAGGTCACGTTTCTCGACAGGGAGGTCACGCGGTTCTTCGGCGCCCGTGGAAATAACGACCGCGTCGAAGGACGACTTGATCTCGGCAAAGCTCACATCCTTACCGACTTCGCAGGAGTAACGGAACTCTATCCCTTCTGCGACAAGTTGGTCGATGCGGCGTTGAACCTTTTCCTTGTGCAACTTGTAGTGAGGAATGCCATACATGACAAGACCACCGGCACGGTCCGCCTTTTCAATGACGGTGACGTTATGTCCGGCGCGGTTGAGTTGCTGGGCACAGGCCAGTCCGGCGGGTCCGCTGCCGATTACGGCGACACTCTTATCGCTGCGCTGGGTTGGTGGCTGAGGGACAATCCAGCCTTCGTCGAAGCCCTTGTCGACGATTGACACTTCGTGCAGTTTGATCGTCACCGCCAGTTCGTTAATGCCGAGTACACACGAGGTCTCGCACGGTGCCGGACAGACCCGACCGGTAAACTCCGGGAAGTTATTGGTAGCATGCAGGGCTTTCAGGGCTTGCTTCCACTTGCCGCGGTAGACCAAGTCGTTCCATTCCGGGATCAGGTTGCCCAGCGGACAGCCGGTCATACAGAAAGGAACGCCGCAGTCCATACAGCGCGAGGCCTGAGTCTTGACCTTCTCCTCGCGGGGATAGTTATACTGTTCGTCATGATGTTGCAGGCGCGCGTTGACCGGTTGCAAGGTCTTGTCACGCCGGCCATGTTTTATAAATCCACGTGGATCACCCATGGATAGCCTCCTTCTTCTCTAAAGCCTTGGTTGCCTGTTCTGTCAGCACCCGGCGGTACTCACGGGGGAAGACGCGGACGAAACGCTGCAGATAATCTTCCCAGTCTGCGAGGATCTCAGCAGCGCGTGGCGAGCCGGTCAGTTCGTGGTGTCGGTTGATGATTTCCTGTAACCACTGGGCGTCTTCGTCGTCGGCATCCATCAGTTCGAGATCAATCATCGCCGGGTTGCAGCGGCGACGGAAGCGATTGTCTTCGTCCAGAACGTAAGCGAAACCTCCTGACATGCCAGCGGCAAAATTGCGTCCGGTGCGACCGAGACAGACCATGCGACCACCAGTCATATATTCACAACCGTGATCACCTGTGCCCTCGACCACTGCGGTGACACCTGAATTACGCACGCAGAAGCGTTCACCGGCCTTACCGGCGAAGTAGACTTCGCCTCCGGTGGCTCCGTAGAGAACGGTGTTGCCGACGATTGAGTTCTCATGCCAGGTGAAGGTGGACGCAGGGTCGGGGCGGATAATAATCCGTCCACCGGCCATCCCCTTGCCTACGTAATCATTGGCTTCGCCGACCAGTTGCAGATTAATGCCGGGGGCCAGGAAAGCTCCGAAGCTCTGCCCGGCGATACCGGTCAGGTTGATGTTGATGGTATCCTCAGCCAGTCCTTCACTGCCGTGGAGCATGGCCACCTGGCCCGAGAGCATGGTGCCAAAGGTACGGTTGGAGTTGCGGATCGGTAGCTCAATCGATACCTTCTCTTTGCGTTGCAGAGCCGGTGCGGCGAGTTGGATCAGCTGGTTGTCCAACTGGTTTTCCAGGCCATGGTCTTGGCCCTGAATGCGCCGGGTGGCGATTTCGGTACCAACGGCGGGTTTGCTCAGAATGCGTGAGAAGTCGAGCCCCTGGTTCTTCCAGTGCTTGATCGCGGCGTCCATCTCCAGGTGTTGGGTCTGGCCGATCAGCTCGTCCAGGGTCCGTACTCCCAGCTCAGCCATCAGTTCACGGACCTCCTCGGCGAGGAAGGTGAAGTAGTTGACCACGTGCTCGGGCTTGCCAGCGAACTTGCCGCGCAGGGCTTTGTCCTGGGTGGCAACGCCGACCGGGCAGGTGTTGAGGTGGCACTTGCGCATCATGATGCAGCCGACGGTCACCAGAGCCACCGTGGCAAAGGCATATTCTTCGGCGCCGAGCATGGCGGCGATAACCACGTCGCGGCCGGTGCGCAGCTGGCCATCTGTTTGTACGATAATGCGGCCGCGCAGGTCGTTGAGGACGAGGGTCTGCTGCGTCTCCGCCAGGCCAATTTCCCAGGGGATGCCGGCGTGCTTGATTGATGAGGTTGGCGAGGCACCGGTGCCGCCGTCGTGACCGGCAATGATAACGCGTTCCGCGTGCCCCTTGCTGACTCCTGCTGCGACGGTGCCAACGCCGACTTCGCTCACCAGTTTGACGGTGATGTCAGCCTTGGGGTTGCAGTTTTTCAGGTCGAAAATCAACTGGGCCAGGTCTTCGATCGAGTAGATATCATGGTGAGGTGGTGGCGAGATCAAGGTGACCCCGGGGACGCTGAAGCGCAGTTCTCCGATGTATTCGCTGACCTTATGACCGGGCAGCTGCCCCCCTTCACCGGGTTTGGCTCCCTGGGATATCTTGATCTGTAGTTCGTCGGCATTGACCAGATAGTGTGGAGTGACCCCGAAACGCCCTGAGGCCACCTGCTTGATGGCGCTGCGACGCAAGTCGCCGTTGGCGTCTGCAGTGAAGCGGCGCGGATCCTCGCCACCTTCGCCGGTGTTCGACTTGCCACCGATCCGGTTCATGGCGATGGCCAGGGTCTCGTGCGCCTCGGTGGAGATCGAGCCGAGGCTCATGGCGCCGGTACAGAAACGCTTGACTATGGCACTGACCGGTTCGACTTCGTCTAAGGGGATCGCCTGTTTCTGGCCCTTGAACTTGAACAGCCCGCGCAACGTGCAGAGCTGCTCGCTCTTGTTGTCGACCAACTTCGAATAACGCCTGTAGTCGTCGCGATTACCGGAACGCACGGCGTGCTGCAGTAGGGCGATGACTTCCGGGTTCATAAGGTGCGCTTCGCCCTCACGACGCCAGGAATATTCGGAGCCGCGATCGAGGTCACGGTTCGGGTCGACCCGCTCGGCGTAGGATATATTATGGCG
>DAOWJU010000165.1 GCA_030640215.1 Desulfuromonadales bacterium | reverse complement strand
GCGCTTGTCTGTTGTCTCTCTTCACCAAGAATTGACCAGCAACGTCAAGTCAACAAGATCCTGTTTATCCGTCCCGGTGGAATCGGTGATGCCGTTCTGCTGATTCCGGTTCTGGCGCTTCTCAAGAGACAGTATCCCGAAGCCGTGGTTGATGTTCTTGCTGAGAAGTTGCACTGGGGGTCGGACAGAGCCAACTGACCGATACTGTTGTAAATAGTGATATTATCGCCACAATAAGGCCTTGGAAGGCTTGTTGTTGGAGCTGAATTGCGTTTTAAGCAGCGACTCTTACGGCTTGTCGCATCGGCCTTAATTATGTAAAGTATGATTAAGTCATATTTTACAGGAGGATGTATGCGGACAATTACGGCAACCGAATTAGCGCGAAACCTGCGTCAGGTGCTTGACAGTCTTACAACAGAGCAGGAAGAAATTATTATCGAACGGAATCGTCGTCAGATTGGTCGGTTGCTTCCTGGCCCTGGAAGTATGACGGCTCTTGAGGCTATGGCTGATCTTTACCGAACCCTACCTGAAGACGCTGGTCGTGGGTGGTTGAAGGATAGTCAACGTACGGAGTTAGGTGAGACTTTGGCCGCGGAGGTTCGTGATCCATGGGGTTTTTGATTGATACTTGTATCTGGATCGATGTAGAGCAGGGAGTTCTTGCTCCTGCTGATATCGCTTCTGTGACAGGGGATGCACGTGTCTTTCTCTCGCCGGTTACTCTTGCTGAATTGAAGTTTGGGGCTGAGATCGCCAAAAATTCTGATGTGCGGCAAAAAAGACTGGCCGCCTTACATCGTCTACAACGTAAACCGCTCTTGATGATTGATGCGGCAACGGGAATTACCTTTGGAGAGTTGGTTGCGGCACTCAAGATCAAAGGGAAGGGTCATCGGCAGCGAGTACAGGACCTCTGGTTGGCGAGTCAGGCGGTACAACACGGATTTACTCTTTTGACTCGTAATGGTACGGACTTTATCGATATACCTGGGCTTGAGTTGGTGGTTCTATAGAGGCTCCGGTGTTTGCTCGGGGCATTTCATTGTTGGGGCATTCTTCTTCTTTTTAGAGCTATTTTGAAAATTCAGCTTCTCAAATTTGTGGATCAATTCGTTGGCAGGGCACTTGTATGGTGTCTCTTCTCACCACGGATCAATTCTGGACATGGAGTCAAGCATGTCTTGTTTATTCGCCCCGGTGGAATCGGTGATGCCGTTTTGCTAATCCCGGTTCTGCAACTTCTTAAGAAACAATATCCAGAAGCTGTAATTGATGTTCTTGCGGAAAAACGCAACGCAACAGTCTTCAACTTGTGCTCAGTTGTTCGACATACCTTTCTTTATGATCAGGGCGCTCTGCTGAAAGCATTGAGATCCAACTACGATATCGTCATTGATACAGAGCAATGGCATCGTTTGACCGCCGTTATTACCCGTCTAATCCGGTCAACAATCAAAATTGGTTATGGAACCAATGAACGCAAAAAGCTGTATACACATGTTGTAGACTATCGTCATGATAGATATGAGCTAGATAGTTTTTATGATTTGTTGCAACCCTTGGGTGTTGATCGACCAGATGACTTCTCTGTACCATTTCTGACTATTTCAGAGATAGAACAAGAGTCTGCCCAAAAAGCACTTGGCAAATTTTCTAAACGCTCCTACATCGTGTTGTTCCCTGGCGCGAGTATTTCTGAACGGCGGTGGGGGACGGAGAAATTTGGTCAACTTGCTGTCAAGCTAGCTGAAGCTGGTTACTCTGTAGTTGTCATTAGCGGGTCGGAAGATTGCGATGCAGGTGATGCTATTCTCTCTGACGTTGACGGGTTGAACCTGGCAGGGAAGACCTCACTGGTCGGGTCGGCTGCTATTGTAGCGAAGGCCGCTTTACTTGTTAGCGGCGACTCCGGTATGCTTCACATCGGTGTTGGCTTGGGACGCCCTACGGTTTCGTTGTTCGGGTCGGGAATTGCTGCAAAGTGGGCACCAAAGGGCGAGCAGCACGTGGTGATCAACAAACATCTGCCATGCTCCCCATGTACCTGCTTCGGGTATACGCCACCATGTCCGATTGATGCCAAATGTTTAGCTGATATCTCAGTAGATGATGTGCACGCTGCGGTGGTAAGCCTTGTTGGCTCATGCGCGCAGAAAAAGTGAAGTCTCGTAATTATGTTGTCTTAATTATGTTGGTCAAAAAAACATCCGCTGTGAAACCATAACGCCCAACGAGGTCGACATTGCTTGTTTCTTTCCTGATTTTCTCATTTGTCCTGGGAACCATTATCGGCTCCTTCCTGAATGTCTGCATCTACCGCATCCCAGCCGGTCTCTCTATCGTCAGTCCACGCTCACGATGCCCACATTGTGAGACACCGATCCGTTGGTATCACAATCTCCCTATTCTGAGTTGGCTGTTACTCAAAGGCAAGTGCGCCTACTGCAGTGCAGAAGTACCGGTACGTTATCTTCTTGTAGAAGCCCTCACCGGAGCTCTCTTTGCACTGTTCTTCTACCGGTTCGCATTTCACCCGGTGACTCTTGTTGTTCTGCTCCTGGTCGCTGTTCTAGTGGTGATCACATTTATCGACCTGGATCATCAGATCATTCCAGACGTCATCAGGCTCCCTGGGATCCCAATTGGGTTCCTCTGCTCATTTCTCGTGCCGTGGGTCTCCTGGCAAGATTCGTTGCTCGGAATTGTGCTTGGTGGAGGTTCTCTTCTGACGATAGCTCTTGGTTACGAATTGTTGACCAAGAAAGAAGGGATGGGGTTTGGTGATGTCAAGTTGCTGGCCATGTTAGGAGCTTTTCTTGGTTGGACAGCAATTTTCCCAATTATCTTTATTGGCTCGCTATTGGGAACGTTGGTTGGCGTTCCTCTTATGCTGATAAAAAAGGCCGATGGCAAGCTTGCTGTCCCTTTTGGTCCCTTCCTTGCGGCGGGTGTCTTGGTCCATCTCTTCTTTATTCAACATTCCGATTCGATTATGCGCTGGTACGCCAGTATGTTGCAGCAATTGTGGTCTTCTTTTTGGTAAAATCACCTCGTTTTCATCAAAAAACTCAATTATTTACAATAATTCTGTAAAAATTATTACACTTTATATTGTGGTTGCCTGCTATTCAGCCCCTTGATCTTGTGTTTAATGCCGTCATTTGTGATATATCGCACCATCATATGGTCTCCATATAGATATAATTGGTTGACAATTGTTTTAATATACCTATAATTAGCCCTAATTTCATATAATTATGCTCACTATAACAAAATGGTAGCCTATGAAAAACAAAATCAGAGAAATCCGTGAAGCACAGTTGATGAGCAAGGCAGAGCTGGCCCGTAAAGCTGGTGTATCGCCGGTGACTGTTGATCGCCTTGAGAATGGTGCGGAGTGTCGGATGTCGACTAAGCGCAAGATTATCCTTGCTCTTGGACTTAAACTTACCGACCGCAATGAAGTTTTTCCTGGTGATGAGTGATGTTGGTACGTTGTTTGCTCATGATAACGATTGTTCGGAAGCTAGATTCTTTTTAAATCGCTCAAATCAGTTAGTGTTTTAGCCAGGGGTACACATGCTATTCCAAAAGAAAAAAGACGTGATTGGCATCGATATCGGCTCTAGTTCGGTAAAGATGGTCCATCTTAAGGAGGCTAAGGGGGGGTATCAGCTATCCGGGCTTGGATTGGCTATGTTGCCTGCTGAAGCTATTGTTGATAATGCGATAATGGATTCTAGTTCCATTGTCGATGTTGTCAAGGATCTGGTGGAAAGCCAGAAGCTCAAGACAAAAAATGTCGCTACCTCAATCTCCGGGCATTCGGTCATTATCCGTAAGATTCAATTGCCGATCATGACTGAGGAGGAGATGGAGGCTTCAATTCAGTGGGAAGCTGAGCAGTACATTCCTTTCGAAATTTCTGAAGTTAATCTCGATTTTCAAATTCTTGGGCCCGATGCGGATGATGCGTCTTTGATGAACGTTATCCTGGTGGCCGCCAAGAAAGATTTTGTAAGCGATTATGTCGCGCTCTTCAAGGAGTGCGGCCTGAATCCTCAGGTTATGGATATCGACTGTTTTGCTGTCGAGAATGTCTATGATGTAAATTATGGTGCAAATGAAGATGAAATCGTTGCTTTGATCGATATGGGCGCGAGTTCTATGAATGTTAATGTGCTGCGTGGCGGCATGTCTGTCTTTACCCGTGATATTCAAGTGGGCGGTAGCGCGTACAATGAGGAACTCCAGAAGCGCTTGGGGTTGAACAACGAAGACGCTGAAATCGTTAAGCTCGGTGGAGAAGCTCCGGATGTAACTGCTGAAATGGTTGCTGAAGTTATGGACGATGCGACTGAGAGCCTGACGCAAGAAGTCCAGCGTTCAATCGATTTCTTCTCAGCAACATCCTCAGATGAGAAGGTGCAGAAAGTGTTTATTACCGGGGGTGTCTCCAAGGTGTCTGCGGTCAAGTCATCGCTGGAAAACCGGCTTGGTGTGGAAGTTCAGGTGATTGACCCCTGGCGTCAGATTACTTTTAACGAAAAAGATTTTGACATTGAATACCTGCAGGCTATGGGCCCTGTTTATACTGTAGCTGCTGGCCTGGCCATGAGAAGGATGGGAGACCGATGATCCGTATAAACCTTCTGCCCGTAAAGGCTGCTCAGAGAAAAGAAATGCTCAAAGGCCAGTTGATGGTCGTTGTGCTTGTCCTGATTGTTTCCGTGGGCATTTGTGGTGCTGCATATATGCATATTGTTGGTGAAGTAGATGATATGCAGCAGCAGATTGACCGAAAAAAGTCGGAGATCGCACAACTGCAGAAAGTGATTAAGGAAGTAAAGAACTTTGAAAAACGTCAAAAAGATCTTCGTGCAAAGCTAGGCGTACTTGAGAAACTCAAGACCGCCAGGGTTGGGCCTGTTTATTTGCTGGATGAGCTCTACAGGGCGATGCCGGATAAGATCTGGCTGACCAAATTTAAAGAAGGCTCTGGTAAGGCAAAAATTAGTGGGATTGGGTCAAGTGAAGAAACCGTTGCGCTCTTCATGGGGAATCTGGAAGCGTCACCTTTCTACGAAGGCGTTGAACTTAAAGTTATAAAGCAAAAAGTACAGAATAAAATTAAATTTCAACAATTCGACCTGACTTGCAAGACATTAAGTGGCAAGCCAGACAAAAAAGGCCAAAAGACTAAAAAGAAATAGCTGACTCGACTGAATCTGTCACTCGAGGGAGAGTAATTAGTAATGAATCCAAAGCTTGAAAAACTTCTTAAGCTGCCACTTTACCAGAGATCTGCGATTTTGGGTGTGCTGGTGCTGTTGATAGTCGGTGCCTTTGTTTGGTTCCTCTGGCTCCCTGAATATGAAAAAATTGGCCAGATGGAAGCTGAAGTTAGTCGACTGGAAGCGGAATACATTCAGAAAAAACAGATTGCTGATAACCTGCCGAAGTTTAAAGCTGAGTTTGCAAAACTTGAAGTGCTCCTTAAGGAGGCGTTAACTCAACTGCCCAATAAAAAAGAGATTCCTAGCCTTTTGACAAATCTTGCAACTCTTGCAAAAGACAGTGGTTTAGAAGTGATTTCATTCAGCCCCAAGGGCGAGGTCTCTAAAGGGTTTTATGCAGAAGTCCCGGCAAACTTGAATTTGGTCGGTACTTACCACCAGATTGCTGAATTTGCCCAAGCTGTTGGTAAGCTTTCCAGGATTGTCAACTTGAGTAACCTGGACCTGTCAAGCCCTAAAGTCTCTGACAATTTGGCTGTTTTGAAGATTAAGTGCAAAGTGACCACGTTCCGTTTTGTTGAAAAATAAGGATGGTTTGAGATGACACGTTGGTTTACATGCCTGATATGTGGGATTTTCGTTTTTACTTGCCTGGCAGGTTGTGCTGAAGAGGAGGTGTCAACCTCAGTCTCTAGCACTAAAACGAAAAACGTCGCTACGAAAAAAGTTTCCCAAAAAACTGCCCCTGCTGTGGTTAAGCAGGAGAAGAAGGAAACGGAGTTTGCCTATGTTACTGAAGGCAGACGTGATCCTTTTGTGCCACTCTCTCGAATAAAGAAACCTTTGTCTGCCGTTAATGATGAGCCAGAAACACCTTTACAGAGCTACGATATAGCTCAGTTTCGTCTCGTTGGCGTGATTGTGGGTAAGGGTGAACCCAAGGCGATGGTGGTTGCACCAGATGGTAAATCGTACATCCTCGCGAGAGGGGTGAAGGTTGGCAAGAATAATGGAGTTGTGGTTGATATCACCACTGAAACTATTTTAGTTGAAGAGAAATATTACGATTATTCTGGTAATGTAATTGAAAATATTCAGGTTATTACAGTTCCCAAGCGGGAAGGAGCCTAATCAATGCGTGGGGTGAATATCATGTTGAATCAACTGTGGGCTAGCAGGGCCGCCCGTTTATCGAAGTGCCTCTTTTGTAGCTTAGTCGCACTTTTACTGTTAAATGGGCTGGCATGGAGTGCTGAAAATGCCAATAAACTGCTGTCTGTCTCTGTAGACACTGACGCGGCAACACCTACTGTTCTTATTGAAACAGCTGAGCCGGTTGGCTACAGATATACTGTTTATGATTCCTTTGATCCAA
Source organism: Desulfuromonadales bacterium (assembly GCA_030640215.1). Taxonomy (GTDB): domain Bacteria; phylum Desulfobacterota; class Desulfuromonadia; order Desulfuromonadales; family BM103; genus M0040. Next base: position 23,638 of record DAOWJU010000165.1, on the reverse strand, counting down.
CGCGTGTTGTTATTGATTTCCCCGGCATGGAACTATCTGACATTCCTGAAATGATTCCTGTCGGTCAAGGAACCGTTTCGGAGATCCGGGTTGCCGGGTTTGCCTTGTCGTCCGGTCAACTGACCCGAGTTGAAATACTTCTTGCCCAAGGCACTGAATATCAGGTTGATTTGGAGGGCAAGGAATTTAGGGTTGCTTTCACCACCGATATGGCTCCTCAGTCAGAGTCTTCTGTTGTTAAAGATAAGAAAGACGTTGTCGGTTCTGGTCCTTCTGAAACGATAGAAAGCATCGCTGTTGATGCTTCTCAAGACGCCAATATTCTGCGAAATATTAATCTGTCAGCAGGCCGGGCTATTCTTGAGACTAACGGCAAAATAGGTAAATTCCAGTATTTTGCATTGGGTAATCCTCCCCGCCTTGTTGTTGATGTCTATGGGTTGAAGCCCTCATTTAAAGAGCGCTCCTTTCAAGCAGAGTCTGGCTTTAAACAAGTGCGTATCGGGACTTACAATGACAAAACCCGTTTGGTTTTCGATGCCTCGGCAAATGTTTTGCCGGAGCACCTAGTTGAAGGTCAAACAACAGATATCCTGGTCTCTTGGGGAGATCTCAAGCCTGGCTCAACAGAAGAAAAGCCTGTTGTTGCTGCAGCTCCAGTTGTTGCTGAGAGTCAACCAGAAGCGAATGCGACTCAGGAAGAATCGACACCGACTCCTGCTGTGGCCAGTGAGAAGCCTGCTCCTGCAAAAGCAGCTATGAAGTCTATGGGCCCGGCAAGCGTCGAGGCCGTTGATTTTATTAATGAAGATGGCAGGAGTGTCATTGTTGTCACTCTCTCCGGGCCTGCACAGGTTATGGGCCCTGTCGAAGATGGTAACCTGGTTCGTTTTGAAATCGTTAACACTACAATAAGCCGGGCCTTGCGTAGAACCATCGATGCCTCTGCCTTTCCTAGTGCCGTTACTGCTGTAACGCCATACACTGTTACTGATGGTGATCATCAGAATGTTCGCATTGCTGTCGATCTTAAAGGGGCGGTTGCATACGCTCTTGAGCAGGAGAATAATGTTGTCCGTTTGGTCATTGATGATGCTGCATATGCAGAACAACTCTCCCCGGCCGTCAGCCAGGTAGAAGTCGTTGCTCCGGTTATTGCTCCAGAACCTGAGATCGTTGCAGGGGAGCCCTCTTTTGCCCCAATAATGTCAACTGTTACAGCAGAAGATATGACTGCTGAGGCCACTAGATATACTGGTGAAAAGATTACCCTGGTCTTTGATTCAGCAAATGTACGCAGCATTTTACAACTCATTGGTGATGTCAGTGGCATGAATATTCTGGCGAGCGGTGATGTCAAAGGCAATGTAACGTTGCGGTTAATTGACGTGCCATGGGATCAGGCACTCGACCTTGTCTTGAATACTGCAGGCCTTGGTAAAATTCAGCAAGGCAATGTCCTTCGTATTATGCCAATGAAAGAAATCAAGGAAAGGGAGCAGTCAGTTAGACAAGATCAATTTACTGCGATTGAGGAAGGCGTTCTTGAAACGCAAGTTTTTCCTATCAGCTACGCCTCTGTAGATGACATGAAAGGTTTCCTGTCTGATATTAAGTCGGATCGTGGCTCTATTATTGCTGACTCTCGCAATAAACAGCTTATTATCCGTGATGTTGCTGATGTCCTTGACCAAATGCAGGAAATGATTACTCATATTGATAAACCGGAACGTCAGGTGATGATCGAAGCTCGTATTGTCGAGGCAAACACAAACTTTTCACGTAGCCTTGGGGTCAAGTGGAATTTCGATTACCAGCAAGATGGTATAAGTGGCGATGAATCTATTTCTGTAAATGATGTTGCGACCGGTATGGGCGGCGCTTTTCTCATTCCTGTGCTAAATCCTGCTGCAGCCGGATTTGCAACGAAAATTGGTATATCTGCACTCGAACAGCAGCTCAACATTGATTTACGCCTTTCGGCTCTGGAAAACTCTGGTGAAGGTAAGATTATTTCGACACCCAGAATTACCACTCTGAATGGTGAGAAGGCTACTATCGCACAAGGAACCAAAATCCCGTTTTCGAGTGTCAGTGACTCAGGTACAGATGTTAAGTTTGAGAATGCAGAATTGAAATTAGAGGTTACGCCGGAAATCAACCCGGATGGCACGATCCTTCTTAATATCAATGTTTCAAATAGTGCCGTTGGTACCGTTGTGCCGACCGCGACAGGCGATGCTGTTTCTATCGACGAGAAGAAGGCTGAGACTAAAGTATTGGTGCGCAATGGACAAACTACAGTCATCGGCGGTATCTTTATCGAAGATGAAAGAGATGCCGCATCTGGTGTGCCGATCCTGAAAGACATTCCTGTCCTGGGTCATCTGTTCAAATCAACGACTAAGACAAGAGATCGTCGTGAGTTGCTGATTTTTATCACTCCACGGATAGTGGAACCTTAAACAAACAAGACATAGCATGCAGAAAAGGACAGGAGCTCCCTGTCCTTTTCTGTATCAATGACATACAAAAAGATGAATAGTAACTTTCCAAATAGCATTTTTCTTACTGGATTTATGGGGGTAGGGAAATCTACGGTTGGGAGGTTGTTGGCTGATCTGTTGGAATGTATATTTATTGACCTTGACGAAATGATTGTACAACGAGAAAATCGCTCGATCGCAGAGATCTTTGCTACAGACGGTGAAGATTATTTTCGTGACTGTGAAACGATGACATTGAATGAGTTAAATATTTCTTCAATGACTGTTTATGCTACCGGTGGTGGTCTTGTTGTTCGAGAAGAAAATCGCCGCATCATGACTGACCTGGGTCGAGTTGTTTACCTGCGGACTCAATGGCCGATATTGAAGAAACGTCTGCAGCAAAGCGTAGATCGCCCCTTGGTGAATTCTGCAAGTGGTTGGGATAAAGTCAGGGAACTTTATGCTCAGCGACAACCCTTTTATGAAAATGCTGACATCATCGTTGACACTAATGTTCTTACACCAATACAAGTTGCGCAGAAAATTGCTTCGGAATTGAAATCATGAATCAGATTGTCGTAGGTCTTGGTGAACGAAGTTATCCCATTTGGATCGGAGAACGAATCCTGGCCAATGTCGGTTTGGCACTGGATGAGGTAGATTTCCCTCTCAAGGTCGCAGTTGTTACAAATCCGACTGTTGGTGATTTATACTGTGAACAATTAGTGGATACTCTGGTTGCGTCAGGACGCCAGGTTAGTGTTATACGCGTACCGGATGGTGAAGAATATAAGAATCTGGAAACGCTTGAGAATATCTACGACGTACTCATTGAGAGACACTTTGATCGTTATTGTGGAATCATTGCTCTTGGTGGTGGCGTTATCGGTGACATGACCGGTTTCGCTGCAGCAACTTATCTGAGAGGGCTTCCCTTTGTACAAATTCCAACTACGCTACTTTCTCAGGTTGACAGCTCCGTAGGTGGCAAGACCGGAGTTAACCATCCTCAAGGCAAAAACCTGATCGGAGCATTTTATCAGCCCGAACATGTGCATATAGATGTTATGGCGTTGGATACTTTACCGAAACGGGAGTATTCTTCAGGTCTGGCAGAGGTCGTGAAATACGGTATCATGCGCGATCTGGAGTTCTTTGTCTGGTTGGAAGAGCACCGTGAGGCGCTTGCAAATCGATCTGCCGACGCGCTTACTTATGCGATAATGAAGTCTTGCCAAATCAAGGCGGATGTTGTAGAAAAAGACGAAAAAGAGCAGGGATTACGCGCATTACTTAACTTTGGTCACACGTTTGGCCATGCTGTCGAAACACTTGCCGGTTATGGTGTTGTCAAGCACGGTGAAGCGGTTGCAATCGGCATGGTAATGGCCGCTCGCGCTTCCGCAAAACTTAATCTTTGCTCAAATTATGATATTGAAAGAATTGTTAAACTTTTGGCTTATTTCGATCTGCCAGTCACGCCTCCGGATTTCTCAGTTTCGGATTATCTGAGTGTTATGCAGCGAGATAAAAAGGTCAAAGATGGTGTGGTAAGAGTTGTTTTGAATCATGGGATAGGTAGTGCCGAATTGCACCAGGTCAAGGATCTGGATAAGATGTTAGGCGAATTACTAACCTGATTTTGGAAGAGAGAAAATGACCCGGGCAAATACAGGTGGAAGTCTCATTGGCAAAATCGGCAGCTATTTGCAGATCTTTGCCAAGGACCCAAGTTCTACTGCTTTCGTTCCTCTGGCTGAAGCGTACCGACAGATTGGGTTGTTGGATGATGCCTTGGAAGCAGCGCGTCTGGGAACGTCATCGCTACCGCATTTCAGCCCTGGTTTCTCAACAATGGGTCGCATCCTGGGTCAGATGGGGCGCATTGATGAGGCTATGAGTGCTTATGCAAAAGCTCTCAGCATTGACCGCCAGAGCCAAGCGGCGCTGGTCGGCCTGGCACGTCTTCATCTGATTCGGGCTGAACGTGATATGGCCCGGAAAATACTAAAGCAAGCAGAAGAATTTCATCCTGATGATGAAAAAATATCAGATATGCTCAATGCTCTGGAATTACCCAGACCGTGGGCAGAAATTAAACAGGCTTCACAGCTTCAGAAGCCTACTCCCCAGGTCGCAACATTGCCAGACAAGGCAGGGCCATCTGACAAGCCCGGGTCATCTGACAAGCCCGGGTCATCTGACAGGCCCGGGGCACCAATCCCCACGGCAACCTTAGCTGAGATCTACGTAAAACAGGGCTTGCTCGACAAAGCCATTAAGATATACCAGGACATCATCACGCAAGCTCCTGATAACACCGCTGCACAAAATCGGCTGGTAGAACTTCAGAAACAATCTGCTCTTCAGCTTGACACATCTGTCGGTAAAACTGATACAGCTGTTGGCCAAACTGAGACAGGTGTTGGCCGAACTGAGACAGCTGTTGGCCAAACTGAGACAGGTGTTGGCCGAACTGAGACAGTGGCAAGTAAGAATGAACAACTATCGAAGATTACTGCTGCCGATGTGACTCAACCCATCACTGCTGAGACATCTGTATCGGTAGCCACATCAACTCCTGTAACAACTCCTGAATCTCAAAATGTGCCTGATGATCAATCGCCACTATCTGTATTAAAGAGCTGGTTGACTGCAATCAAACTTGGGAGGACAAATGTTTAACGAAATTCTGCAAAGAATTGTTGAAGAAACCGGTGGTGGTATCGGTGCTGTGTTAATGGGATATGACGGCATTGCCATAGATCAGTTTTTCTCGCCCGGTGAGGAAATTGACTTGCAGATGGTTGTCGTTGAGTACTCGAACGTGCTGAAGGAAATTCGCAAAACAGCAGAGATCCTGAGCCTTGGTGAAATGGAAGAAATCTCTATCCGTACTGATCGTTTCATCATTGTGATCCGCATGCTCAATGAGGAATATTTTGTAGCACTGATCATTGGCCGTGACGGCAACTTCGGCAAGGGGCGCTATCTGATGACTCGCGAGGGCTTCAACCTCCTTGAGGCGCTGGGCTGACATGCCGAACCGTGTCCTGGTCTTGCACGGACCTAATCTGAATCTTCTCGGTCAGCGTGAGCCTGATGTTTATGGTCAGCAAACTCTAGCTGATATCAATGAATCCTTAACTCTTCTTGCGGTTGAGTTAGACTCTGTGATAGAGGCCTTTCAGTCTAATCACGAAGGAGACCTCATTGATAGAATTCATTCGGCCAGAAATGATGGCTTTGCTGGCATCATTATTAACCCGGGTGGATTGACTCATACCAGCGTTGCTTTACGTGACGCAATCTCTTCTGTTGATCTCCCTGTGATAGAAGCCCACCTGTCGAATATCCATGCTCGCGAGTCGTTTCGTCACCATTCCTATGTCGCTGGGGTGGTCGTTGGCCAAGTCTCAGGCTTTGGCGCTATGAGCTACCAATTGGCGCTGCGTGGTCTGATTGCTCATCTTTCATGAACGTTCCCCTCTACCATGACTTATTCCAATCGCAGGCAGAAGGCTGTTAATCTCCTGTCGCATTTAGAACTCGATGTTCTGGTCCTGTGCCAGCACGAAAACATTCGATATCTTAGTGGTTTCTCAGGAAGTGCCGGGGTTTTGCTGGTCACTCCAGATCAACTTGTTTTTCTGACTGATTCGCGTTATACAACACAGGCTAATGAAGAAGTTACTGCCGATTGTGTTATTGAGTATAAAGTCCAGGCTGATGGTGTTACTGAACAACTTTTATCGCTTGGTGTGACGCGTATCGGCTTTGAGTCTGACCTTGCTTTTGGCATCGTCAACGGATTTCAGAAGAAGGGTGATGCAAGCTGGACGTGGTTGCATCTCAAGGATGAACTAAATCCGTTGCGTCTGCATAAGTCAGCGCATGAAATCAGTTTGATGGCCAGCGCTGCAGATTTGAATGTTGCAGGTCTCGCTGAAATTGAAGAGATGATTCGGCCGGGTGTCAGAGAAAATGATATCGCTCTGGCTCTTGAATTTGCGTTAAGAAAGCTGGGTGCTGAAGAGAAGGCCTTTGATATCATTGTCGCCTCTGGATTACGTGGTGCTTTACCGCATGGGATTGCAAGTGACAAACTGCTTGTCGAGGGTGAACTGGTGACGATCGATTTTGGTTGTCGTCTGTCAGGTTATCACTCAGATGAAACAGTCACATTAGCCCTCGGTGAAGTCAATACTGAGTTACGCACCATCTTTGATACGGTTCTCGAAGCTCATGATCGTGCACTCGCGGCAGTAGCCCCTGGCATCGCTTTAATTGAACTGGACCGGATTGCCCGGGACCATATCAAGGCAAGCGGTTACGGTGACTATTTTGGTCACGGCTTGGGCCATGGCGTTGGATTGGATGTTCATGAAGCGCCGACTCTATCGCCGCGCAGCAAGGCAATCGCTGAAGAGGGCATGGTTTTTACCATTGAACCAGGTGTCTATGTGCCGGGTGTTGGTGGGGTGAGGATAGAGGATATGGTTCTGGTGACAGCAGATAGTCATCAAACCTTAACAAAAATCCCCAAAAGATTTCGTAACATTCTGTTAAACTGATTCAACATACAGCCCGGACTGGTAGATCAGTGCCGGTTATAAAGGAGGATATTGATGGAGATCAAGGATCTGAAAGCGTTGGTGAAGATTATAACTGACACTGATATCACTGAATTTGAAATGGAGAATGCGGACGAAAAAATTCTTATCAAGCGTGGCCCTGACAAAGAATATGTCCAGATTGCAGCTCCAGCTCCAGCTGTTGTCGCTGCTGCTCCAGCACAGGTTCCAGTTGCTGCTCCAGCTCTAGCTTCTGCCTCAACTGAGCCTTCGGATGTTGCTGACAGTGGTGAAACGATTAATTCACCAATCGTCGGCAGCTTTTATCGCAAGCCGAGTCCTGAGGCGGATAATTTCGTTAAAGTCGGCGATGTTGTTGAAGCCGGTCAGACTGTCTGCCTAGTGGAGGCGATGAAACTTTTTAATGAAATCGAAGCTGAGTACAAGTGTAAAATCATCGAAGTTCTCAAGGATGATGCAGCCCCGGTAGAATTTGGTGAGCCGCTCTTTAAGGTAGAACGCCTCTAGTACCATGTAAACCCTAACCTGTCGCATCTTGCTGGTTATTTGGCGCGCTAGCTACGTTGCGACTACAATTGCATAGCTACGGCTATGGAACTGTAATCACGCCTTGCTAGCACACCAAATTCCGTCGCAATATTGCGACATTTTAAAGTGTACAAGGTACTAGGCGCAAAGGAGGCATCCATGTTTCGTAAAATTCTGATCGCAAATCGTGGCGAAATTGCGCTGCGCATTATCCGTGCCTGCAAAGAGATGGGGATTCTGACGGTTGCAGTGCACTCTGATGCAGACGTCGACGCCCTGCATACCAAAATCGCCGATGAAAGCATCTGTATCGGCAGGGCTCCGAGTAGTGAAAGCTATCTCAATATGAAGGCAATTATCAGCGCCGCCGAAGTAACCGACGCTGAAGCTATTCATCCAGGCTATGGCTTCCTTGCAGAGAACGCTGAATTTGCTGAAATCTGTCAGAATTGTGGTTTGACATTTATCGGCCCGACGCCAGAGAATATTCGTTTGATGGGCGACAAAATTGCTGCTCGTCAGTCTGTCATCAAAAATGGCGTGCCTATTCTGCCGGGCACCAAGGATAATGTACCTACAGCTGAAGAGGCCCAGCGTATTGCTGCCGAGATCGGTTTCCCGGTTATTATCAAGGCGACGGCAGGTGGTGGAGGCAAGGGCATGAAGGTCGTGCACTCGCCGGCTTCTCTGCCGAATCTGTATGCCATGGCTCGAGCTGAAGCCAAGGCTTCGTTCAGCAACTCCGATGTCTATATTGAAAAATTCTGTGAAAATCCACGGCATGTTGAAGTCCAGATAATGGGTGATAAACATGGCAACGTAATTCATCTTGGTGAACGTGACTGTTCTATCCAGCGGCGCCATCAGAAGTTGATTGAGGAGGCACCCTGTTCGATTCTCTCAGCCTCCCAACGCAAAGAAGTCTGCGAATGTGCCGTTGATGCTGCAAAAGCGATCGGTTATACTAGTGTTGGCACCATGGAATTCCTGCTCGATGCTCAAGGCAAATTCTATTTCATGGAGATGAATACTCGTGTTCAGGTTGAGCACCCAGTCACAGAGATGATTACCGGTGTTGATATTATCAAGGAGCAGATTCGCTCCGCTTACGGTGAGCCTTTGAGGTATAAGCAGAAGGACATCAAGATCAATGGTCACTCAATCGAGTGTCGTATCAACGCAGAAGACCCTGTCAAATTTACGCCGTTCCCTGGCAAAATTGACGGCTATCATCCGCCGGGAGGTTTGGGAGTACGCATCGACAGTGCGGTCTATGATCAGTATGTTGTTCTGCCTCACTACGACTCAATGATTGCCAAGCTGATCGTGCATGCCGATACTCGTGAAGAAGCGATTAAACGCATGGCTCGGTCTCTTGATGAGTTCATTATCGGTGGCATTAAAACAACGATAGAATTCCATCAGCGTATTATGGAAAATAAAGAGTTCATTGAAAACGACATTGATACTGGTTTCATTGAGCGCTTAAAACTCTAACGATGAAGGCCAGGTTCTCCTGGCCTTTCTTTTTTGGTGCTTATTAACGTATGTATAGCTGGCGATTGATCAATTCGGGTTTCCAGACAGGCGCTATGAATATGGCACTGGATGAAGCCTTGTTACATTCTGTGGCCAATGGTGCGTTGCCAGTGCTGCGTTTCTACCGTTGGCAGCCAGCCACAGTGACTCTGGGTTATGCTCAGTCAGTTGCCACAGATCTGGATCTGGAAGTCTGCCGTCAGGCCGGTCTTGATGTGGTCCGAAGATCAACGGGTGGAAGGGCGGTTCTACACGATCAGGAAGTGACCTATGCGGTCATTGCCCCGCTCAACACGGATCTCTTTGGCAACTCTGTTCTCGACTGTTATCGAGTTATTTCAGAAATTTTACAAAAAACCCTGCTTCAACTCGATCTACCTGCTCAACTTGTTCCTGGGAAACCACGTGGCGGGAGTCGTAACGTCATGAAAGCCGTTTGTTTCTCTGCCCCTTCACAATACGAACTCGTAATCGATGATCGCAAGGTCGCTGGTAGTGCGCAGAAGCGGTATGGACAGGCATTCCTACAGCATGGCTCAATCCCTGTTGAAATAGATCTTGAGCTTCTGAGCAAGGTTCTTAAAACGGACATTAATGGTTCTTCTGCTGGTTCGTTGGATAGTGTCGGCTGGCTGAACCAGTGGAGCGACAAACCGTTTGCAATCTCTGATGTAGAAAAGTTGCTGGCAGAGGTCTTCTCCAAACAGTTACAGATTGACTGGGTGCGTTCTGAACCCAGTCCTGCAGAAATGCAGGAAGCCATGAGAATGAGCGCCGAGAAATTTGCTCATCCTGAGTGGAACATGAAGCGCTAGCAGCTTGTCGGACAATCATGTCAATCGGCACAATCAGGGCTGAAGCGAAAATTTGCATGTTTGAGGCCAGATTTTGGCTCGTTTGAGGGTAATAGCCGTAGCTATTGGTCAAAAAGGAGCTGGAATATGGACCTAATAGACGAATTTGCAGCCAGTTTATTGATTGTCCGACAGGTTGCTAAGAGCCGCTTTTTGTCCATTGAACAGACCAGAGGACCATGCTAACATGCCGCAACATTCAGGTTGAATATGGAGGTGGTATGAAACGCGGATTGATTTTTCTTTTAATTGTGGCAGTTGCCATGCTGTGTATGGGGATGGATGGTCTCGGTGGCCAACCAGAAGGAACCGTCCCGGAAACAGAAGTGCGTATTCAAGCGGATGTTAAGGATCGTAGCGGTATCACAACCAACCTCAGTCAGTTTTCAATGGATGGTAAGACCTACCTGGACGCCTGGCGTGGTCAGGGCAAGTTGACCATCCCTTTTCAGCATATTGGCACCATTACATTTGGAAAACTCAAGGGTGGAGAAGTTTCCGTTGAGGCCAAACTCAAGTCCGGGGTTGTCATGAATCTGACCGTTCGTTCACGCGCGCAATTTTACGGGTCAACAGGTTTTGGTGCTTTCCAGATAAAATCACGGGATGTGGATAGTATTGAATTCCCTTGAGGTTGCTTAATCTGAAAGATATCGCAATGCGGGAAATTTACCCCGCATTTTGTTTTCTCAATTGGTTTTAAATCTGAAGATGTCATGACTTTGCGAATCGGGCGTATTGCCTATCTGAATGTAGCTCCCTATTTTCATTACCTGCACGAGGAGGGGTTTACCGGTGAGATCGTCGCCGGGGTTCCTTCCGCGCTGAATGCCATGCTGGCTGAGGGGACCATTGACGCTTGTCCCTCTTCTTCGTACGAATATGGGTTGCACGCTGACGATTACTTCTTACTGCCCGGCCATTCCATCAGCAGTGTAGGACCGGTGCATAGCGTCCTGCTCTTTACCCCAGGCCCATTGCACGTTCTTGCGGGGGCAGAAATTGCCATCACTGGAGAATCAGCAACCTCGATTAACCTGTTGAAAATTATCCTGAAGGAATTCTGCGGTATCAATGACGTTGCCTTTAAAGTGCCAGGCGGTGAGGTCGAAGAACTTCTCAATGCAGGGCAGAGTGCACTTCTGATTGGCGATCGAGCACTGGCTGCAGCGAGAGATTGCCCCCCTGAAACCCAGATTACTGATCTTGGTGCGCTCTGGTATCATTTCACCGGCATGCCGTTTGTCTTTGCACTTTGGATCTTGCGACGTGAAGCAGTGATAAGCTCACCTGACGAAGTTATTGCTTTGGCTGCACAACTGCATGCGTCACGTAATCATGCGTTCACGAAATTACACGATATGGCGACTCAGTTATCTGACAAGACTGGCTTTTCCGCCGAGCAGTTAGAGGACTATTGGCGCGGGATGTCTTACGATTTGAGTGATGGGCATGTTGAAGGACTGCGGCTCTATTTTACTCTTTGTCATAAGCATGGTCTGCTGGACAGGGTTCCAGACTTTCGTTTTTTCCCAACGATGTAATCCTGCAATATCTGTGCATGGTCAAAGCAGAGAGGGGTGGGTAGATTGTCCAGATGAAATAATTGAGCATTCTTGGCATCATCGCCAGCCAAAGGTTCACCGCTGGCATCTGCGGTAAATACCAGGGAAATATTATGTTGTCTCGAATCGCGGTCTGGATCAGAGTATGCCCGGAATTGACGAAGATTTTTAACTTCCAGGCCTGTCTCTTCGCGCGCTTCTCGAATGGCGGCTGCTTCCAGAGATTCGCCATAGTCGACAAACCCGCCGGGGAGGGCCCAGCCGAAAGGCTGATTGCGTCGCTCAATAAGAACGATCCGGTCTTCGATTTGAATAATAATATCGACCGTCGGAAATGGATTGCGATAACATTTTGTCTGCTTACCACAATGGGGGCAGATGAAAGTGTCCTGCATATGTAACCTCCGGTTGACACATCAATCAATAATGCATTAATAATAGCCGAACTTTTCAAACTTTGCCCGGGTGGCGGAATTGGTAGACGCAAGGGACTTAAAATCCCTCGGGAGTAATCCTGTACGAGTTCGATTCTCGTCCCGGGTACCATCGTGAAAACAAGGGGTTAGCCGATTATGGCTGACCCCTTGTTCTCTTTTAAATGCTCAAAATGGCCGTTTTGTGTCAAATTTGTGCCAATCAGTAACAATTTCTGGCAACACCTCGCAACAATCTCAGGCGTTGATCGCTTCTTATCGTAGCATTCTGCGGTGCCTCGGTCTGCCCTGTTTGTCTTCATCAGAGAGATTGCTTTTCTAAAGCTCTTTGTCACAATGTCCTCACTTGCCCGAATCCGCTAATCAAGACTACGCATTATAAGCTAAATATGTTACAACCTGAAAAGCTAATATTTGCACATCACAATAAGCGAGAAAGGCTCCGGGTTATGGCAACTCCTTCAGAAAAGATGGCACAAGCGCTTGAAGTTTTGAAAAAACTCCAGGAACAGGGGGTAACTGCCATTCGTTCTGCCGACTTGACTCGGACTCAACGAGAGCGACTTGTTGCCAACGGCTTTCTTACAGAAGTTATGAAGGGTTGGTACATCCCCTCCCGACCAGGTTCGTCCGCTGGTGACAGCACTGCTTGGTATGCCTCATTCTGGGGCTTCTGTAAGGTTTATCTGCACCATCGCTTCGGCGATGATTGGTGTATGTCGCCAGAGCAGTCCCTTTCCCTGCATGCTGGCAATCGCACTGTCCCAACTCAATTGCTGATTCGCTCTCCTAAAGCCCGTAATAAGGTTACCGCGTTACCTCATGGCACTTCTTTACTGGACGTGCGCTCCGCTATGCCAGAGGCTCAGGCATTCGAAGAGAAAGAAGGACTGCGCCTCTACTCGGTTCCAACTGCACTCATTGCCTGTGCGCCTGGGTTCTACCGTACGAATCCGACTGATGCCCGCGCAGCGCTTGCCATGATTCGAGACGCTTCAGAGCTTCTTCCTCATCTTCTTGAGGGCGGTCATAGTACCATCGCTGGTCGACTGGCCGGTGGTATGCGCAATCTCGGTCGCAACCGAATCGCTGATGACATACTGAAAGCTATGCGTGCTGCTGGTTATGATATTCGCGAAAGCGACCCGTTTGATACCACCATGGCCAATGTTCTATCAGCCCGGGAGACATCACCTTATGTTAATCGCATTCGATTGATGTGGCAGCAGATGAGAGGAACAGTCATCGAGCTGTTTCCCCGCTCACCGGGTCAACCGGTAGCTGTTGACGACTACTTGAAAAGTGTTGAAGAGATTTATGCCACCGATGCGTATCACTCTCTCTCGATTGAAGGGTATCGTGTAAGTCCTGAGCTGATCAATAGGGTGCGTGATGGAGAATGGAACCCGTCTGCCGATGATGCTGACCGTGAACAGTGTGATGCACTTGCCGCGCGCGGCTACTGGCAGGCATATCAGGTCGTGCGTGAGAGCGTTCGCAAGGTACTGCGCGGTGGAAATCCGGGTGATGTCGCTGACGAGGATCACGGTGCTTGGTATCGAGAGATGTTTACGCCAAGCGTGGTCACTGCGCTACTGCGACCGGCCGACCTTGCCGGATATCGCAGCGACCAAGTCTACCTTCGTGGGTCAATGCACGTCCCTCCAAGCCGAGAAGCAGTACGCGAGCTTATGCCAGCGTTTTTCGACTTGCTAAGAGAAGAGGATGATCCAGCAGTGCGCGTTGTCCTTGGCCATTTTGTGTTCGTGTACATCCACCCGTATATGGATGGCAATGGCCGCATAGGTCGTTTCATGATGAACTTGATGCTCTCCTCGGGAGGGTACCCGTGGACTGTGGTGCCCGTTGAAGAGCGCAACACATATATGGAGGCACTAGAGGCCGCCAGTGTGCGACAGGATATTGCCCCGTTTGTTTCCTTCCTCGCTAGTTTGGTTGCCCGGAGGATGGATGGTGCCAAGGACTTCACACCTTTGGTGAAATAGACCTCTGTGACACTCGGCCTGAGGATTGCATGTGCAACCTTTGGGGGATTGTGTATGGCGCAAAAGAATGGGTCACGATAGACTTGAAAGCCTTTCTGTCCCCTTAGATTGGGGATTCTTCCCGAGTGTTTAAACGGTACTCGGGGCATATCATTGAAAAATTTAATAACAAAACGTTTAATTTCTGGCTCGTTTTGCAATTTAGCAAGATATTGATGGTCATATCACTGTGATCATAAGTACAGCCGTTTGCCGAAATCTTAATGTCCATCTTTGAGATTTTTTGTTTCATGAGGTTTTATCACGGGAGAAAAAAGATTTTTACCGCTTCTTTAGTGGTGAAAACACCATTTGGCTTGCCCTATGAACCGCCATTTGACCCGCACAAAGTTTCATTTTTATCTTTAGTTGAAAAATAGAAATCTATGGTTTGGAACTGAGGCGAAATTTTAAGTACAAGGAGTATGTTTGTGATTGACTGGTTCAAGTGGTGGGTTTGTTGTGTCCTCGTTTTAATTCTACAGTTCTTTTTGTCTCCAATTGGGGCAATAGCGGCTGTCGAAATGCAGGTAGGGGATGCTGAGCTCAATAGTTCTCTGAATTCGTCCTCATCACATAATATTGATGGGTTCCCACAAATTGACGGCGGCTTTACTGTGTCGGGAAAACAGAACCTGGCGGGATTGACGGGCATGTCTGAAATCCCTGTATTGTCTGATGCTTACGGCGAATTTGTGCGAAATATGGCTGAAAGTCAAACAATGTCAGATGAATTCGCTCGTCAGGTTGGTGAGGCAAACCTTTTGGAGTCGATCCACGCCGGGCGTAGTTTCAACCGTGATAGCCTCGCGGCTTTGGCACGTACAGAACAGGCAAAGGCGCAATCCGGGCAGGCTTTTGCTCTCCTGCTGCCAAACGCGAATGTGCGTCTCAGTAAAGGGCGTGAAAAGTCTAAACCTTCAGTGGAAACTGATGAAACAACAGGGGAACTTATCTCCTCCAGTACACATACGCGTACCGATGCTGTCCTTACAATTCGACAGCCTTTATTTGACCTGCCCAGTTTTCTCGACTGGCGCCGCCGGGAAGTCATAGAACAGGCGCGCGGAGAAAATTATCGGGCAAGCGACGGAGATGCTTATATTTCTACGGTCAATGCCTATCTTTCTCTGGTGGCCAGTCGACTGCAGACAAATATGACGCGTGAATTCGAAGCTCAACTTGCAGATTTACTCAGCTATATCGAGAAACGAGCCAGCGCAGGAGCATCCAGCATCTCTGATATGGCCCGCGTACGCGCACGCAGCGAGGAGACGCTATCGATTATCTTGGAACAGGAATCTGCTCATGCGACTGCCGGGATTGAATTTGTTCGTTTGACCAACCTTGTACCTGAAAAAATTCGTCTTCCGATGCTTGAGGATGTTGGTGTTTCGTTATTGCCGAAGTCACTTGACAAGGCCGTTGCCACAGCGATGCAATCCAATCCGGAAATTGCTGCACTTACAGCTGAATTGCAGGCAGCAAAAATTGATCAGTCGGCTGCAGAGGGTCGATATTTTCCGCGTGTCGATGCGGAGTACACTGATACCTATTCTCTTCACGCAGGAGGGGAGCCAGACGACGACGGTCAGCGAGACAGGCGTCTCATGATGGTGATGAACTGGAATCTTTTCAGTGGTGGAGGTGATTACAAATATCACGTTGAACGTACTGCCAGATATAAAGAGTTGCAATATCGCCTGGACGACCAGCGCCGTCGCGTCGTGCAGGGACTGCTCGCCAATTATGCAGCGCTTGCAACAACAAGTGAGCGTATTACCGCTGGTTACCAGGAACTTAAGTCAATTTCCACTGCCTCAGAGGCCATGTCAAAACGGATGCTTTCTGGCAACCAGTCTCTACTCGATCTGCTCGATGTTTACGACCGTTTCTACCAGGCCCGTGCCCGACTCGTCAGTTTGCATATTCTTGAGATGAATACGGTGGCTCAGTTAGTTCGCTTAACGTTTGGCACCCCATGGCCAGCTTCTGATGACGCTCTTCCAGCGGCCTTTGCTGAAACATTTTCAGAGAAGGCTTCGGTGCAAGGCATTAATGCCAATCCTGGCAGCTTTTTGCAAGTTGGTTCAAAGGATGATCACGGTAGCCTCAACCTTGTCTCCCGTCCTGAGACCCGCAGTGGCCAATTGCAACACGCTGAGACGATTACAACAGCTGAAGAAAAAGTTCCCGATGAAATCACCGCTCCTGCTGAATTGGAGCCTGCATCCGTTGACGATGGGATCGTCAGCCAGGTGGGGTCGCAGCAAGCTGCACCTGTAATCCTTGGTCGGGCTTCGAGACCGCAAGAGGAAAGTGTTCTTCACGATAGTCCGTTCAGTGATGAGCCGCCTGCAAGCAAACTGGTCCTCGGTGTGGTCACTGACCCAGATGACTTGCTGCTGACGGTGCAACAGGCCGAGCAGCTGGCTGCATATCTGGAAGCTTCTTTACCCCTCTCTGTTACGGTCAGAGAATTCACAAGCCTTGAGAGTTTTGCTGAATGGTTCATGCTCTATCGGATGGTTGACCTCGCGATTCTGTCGCCTGCTGTTGCCAAGGAAAAGCTGGGACGAGATTATCTGCCTGTAACAGAATTCATCCGTACTGACAAACCAGAAGCTAACTCGGCAGGGTTGGTTATCGTACCTCGAAGTCAGCACGAAGAGACCTTCGCATCCTTGCAGCGCGTACTCGTTGACATGGCACAAACTGATGACGGTCAATCCTTGATGAGTGCGCTGAAAATCAATGAAGTGTCTGTCCCTGAGGTTGTCACTGTCCAACCATTCAGTCCCTCTGAGCAGCCCGTTGTTGCAGTCAGGACACCTGAGATCATTACAATGACCTCCGTTGTGGAAGTTGCCAAACCCTCGGTCGATTTAATCGCTGAGAGAATCGGAGAGTTGTCCTCTCTAGCACCGGAAGATCCTGCCTTTGTTGAGAAATCCCCGCAAGAGGAAAGTATTCTTCACGACATCCCAGCCAGTGATGAGCCGCCCGCAAGCAAGCTGGTCCTCGGTGTGGTTACTGATCCAGATGGCTTGCTGTTGACGGTGCAACAAGCCGATCAGTTGGCTGTATATCTGGAAGCTTCTTTGCCTGTCGCTGTTACGATCAGAGAATTTGCCAGTCTTGAGAGTTTTACTGAATGGTTCATGCTCTATCGGATGGTTGACCTTGCGATTTTACCGTCTGCCGTTGTTAAGGAAAATCTGGGCCGAGATTATTTCCCCATCGCAGAACTCTCACGTACTGACAAGCCGGGAGTTGATTCGGCAGGGCTGGCAGTAGTGCCTCGAAGCCAGGATGAAGAGTTGTTGACATCGCTGCAGCGTGTACTCGTTGATATGGCACAAACTGCTGACGGTAAGGCTCTTATGACCACCATGCAAGTGAATGAAATGGTTACCCCGAAAGTTGTCACTGCCCAACCTTTTATTGCCTCTGGGCAGCCCAATGGCTCTGAAAAGTCCCCAGCTAATTCGACTGCAGAGAGGACTGAAGAACAGCCCCCTTATGAATCAGAATATGCTGAACCTGTGGAATAGGGGTGCTCAAAGTTTTAACCCGCTTGTCGTATATAAGTACCTAAAGGTGGAGAATCTGTATGCCAGAACGTCATGATGATTACGATGGATCGGATATTTTCTGGCCTGGCTACGTCGATGCCACGACCAACCTAATCCTTAACCTTCTCTTCCTGTTAACGATTTTGATGGTCGCTGTATTCATGTTTGCCCTCGAGCTGGGTCGCTCCAGCAAAGATGAGCCAACAAATCCGCCGATTGCATCTGTCCAGCTGGATGCGGAAATTGCCGGTATGGCCACGACCAATTTGTCGGAAGCCATTTCTATGGCAACAACCGATCTATCGGAAGCCATCTCCATAGCAACAACTGCCTCTCTGGGGGCACCTTCTGTAGCAACATCTGATTCCTCGAAGGCCGTTTCTATGCTAACGACAGATTTTTCGGAATCGGTCTCTATGGCAATGACTGATTTCTCAGAAGCTGTTGCCATGGCAATAACCAATTCTGATCAAGAAACTATTGCATTAAAACTTGAAGTTCAGCGTTTGAATACATTGCTTTCACAGCGGGTGTCCGAGAACGATCTGGCTGGTGGTTTGGAAAAAACTGTTGATGCGACATCCAGTGTGTCAAAACCGCTGAGTGGGCTCGATAAGACGCTTTCAACTGATTTAGAAGTTATGGTGCGTTTCAAAGATGAAGCGATTGAGTTCACGCCGGAAGAGCGCGGCCGGTTACTCGAATCTCTGCGGCCTATTGTGGAGAGCGGCAAAACAAATATTTACGTTGAAGTGCCAGCTGGTTTCTCAGAGGCAAAACGTATGGGCTTCTATCGAGCTATGTCTGTGCGAAATTTACTGATTGAAATGAAGCTGCCTCAAGAGAATATTGATGTTTCGGTGGTTGAAGGAAGAAAGAATGCGAATGCATCGGTCGTCAGGGTCAGGACGCGTAGATGAAAGATACACGGTTTTCCATACAGAGCAGGGCAGGCGATTTCTTTACCGGATTATCGCCTCAGCGCGTCTTTGTCCTGCTGCTGTTGTTCAGTAGCGTAAGTGTATTGCTGTGGGCCGGCATTGCCAAAGTAGACGTAATAGTTCGTACTGAGGGGCAGATCATCCCTGCGGGAAAATCACAAATTGTGCAACACCTGGAAGGTGGTATCGTTCGAAAAATTCTTGTTCAGGAAGGTCAGGTTGTTGTTGCCGGACAACCGTTAATGGAATTGTCGGATGTCCAGACCCGTTCAAACCTGGAGCAGGAGCAGTCAGGTCTTGATGCCTTGCGTGGCCGTGAGGCCCGCCTGCTTGCTGAGTTAAACGGACATGACTCAATTGTTTTTCCCAAAAAACTAAACGACTCCAACGTGATTCGTGTGGAAACTGCTGCATGGCAGGCCCGTAGAACACAACTTGCCGAAGAGGTGCAGGTGCTAGAAGCTCTCCGCTTACAGAAAAAGAGCGAACTTACCGAGATACATTCAAAGCAGAAGAATCTACTTGCAGAGTTGGTCCTGGCGAAAAAAAAGCATCACGTCATTGATGAATTGAGGAAAAATAATGCAGCCTCCGAATTGGAAGTACTGGATAGTCAGATGCGCATACAACGACTCAAATCACAAATAGCCGAAGCAACCAATTCTGTTCCGCGCCTGCAAGCTGCGTTGTCAGAATCAAAATCGCGAGTGAAAGAAGCTGTTGCCCGGTTTCGTGCTGAAGCCTCTGCTGATTTGACCCAGGTGCGTGAGAAATTGGAAAAATTAAGTCACGGGATTGACTCGAGCGTTGATCGTCTCGACCGGAATATTGTAAGGAGCCCGGTCGCGGGTCTTATTAACAAGTTGAATATTACGACGATCGGCGCCGTAGTGCGCCCCAGCGAAATATTACTGGAAATTACGCCCAGTGATGAGCGTTTTGTCATCGAGACCCGCTCAAACCCTAACGACCGTGCCCATTTACGTCGTGGTCTGCCAGCGCGGGTGCGTATTGGAGCCTATGATTACGCAACCTACGGTACGTTTGAGGGCCATGTGACCGGGGTCAGTGCAGATACGTTGCTCGATGAGAGAGATAACAGCTATTACCGAGTGAATATTGAAGTTGACGTGTCAACGAACACGTCGGGTGTTCGTCAACCAGGCGTGCTGATGCCCGGTATGGCTGCAAGTGCAGATATTGCCGTTGGTAAGCGAACCATTCTGTCATACGTTCTTTCTCCACTGATGAAATTTCGTGACGGGGCGTTCCGCGCTAATTAAGTTTTTTAAGGTTTGTGTCGTGTCGTTGGTTTTGTGAAGACAAATACAATCTAAAGAGAGAATTTTATGTTTAAACAACTCAGACTTTACTACATTCTTGTCACGCTGCCATTTGCTTTACTGCTTATTGGCGCTGCGATTTTCTTTGATGCAATCATGTCAACGATCACCCGCAATCCCCATCCGCAAATCAACTATACAATTTTCACTATTATTCTGATCGGTGGAGTATTGATCGTTCTTAATACCTTTCGGTTGATACGCGAAGCCGGAATACTCGTGGAGTTTTCCCGAGCCATACACGCCAAAGTAGGTTTGACTGCTCTGCAGGATATGGCTAACCGTTATACCGGTGCTATCGCCTGTCTATTGCAAATGGTTGCAGCATCAGGTGGCCGCTCCATTTCTCATCAGGAACAGGTTGCCATTGAACATGAACTGACCAACGCGCGGACCGGTCTGGTCCGTAGAAATGCCTTACCGCAATACTTTACCGGCCTGCTCGTCGGTATGGGACTGCTCGGAACCTTTATTGGTTTGCTCGCAACCCTTAACGACATTTCACTTCTGATCGGCAGCTTTGCCGATATTGACATGAAAAATGCAGATCCTCTTGTAGTCTTCCGTGTCATGATTGAGCGGATGAAAGCCCCTATGCAGTCAATGGGAATTGCCTTCTCGGCCTCCATGTTCGGCTTGCTGGGGTCAATAATCCTCGGCTTGATGATGGTTGGGATACGTCGTTTGCAGGGTGATATCTTCCAGTTACTCAGTTCGGAAATTGCACGGCACATCGAGGTTGCTCTTTCCTATGAACCCGATGTTTCTGAGGGTGGCACGATGCACTCCGGAGGTGAATACAAAGTCTTGATCCGAATTGAAGAAAGATTAGCTGAAGCGGCACGCTTGCAACAGCGAACGCTCTCTTCGGAAATAGATGATTTCCAAAAACAGCGTGCGGATATGCTGCGCACACTGACTGAACAGACCGAGGCGAGCAATAACTTCCGCAATGAATTGCAGCAACTTGGCAGGCAATTCGACACCGTTTCCACTGTTATAGAGAAGGGTAACGGTGAGATCTGCTCCCAACTTTCAGAGATGACGGTTCATATGGCTGGTGATGCAAAGGAAACGCGTAAACTGCTCACCATGCAGGTCGATGAACAGCAGGGCTTAAGAGAAACGCTCGATTCGTATAAAATCGAAGAGAGATTGACCGAAACGGCACGCTTGCAGCAACAAGCGCTCTCTTCTCAGATGGAGTCTTTTCAAAAACAACTCGCTGACATGCTGCAGACATTTACTGATCAGACCGGGACGAACAGTAACCTTGATAGTGAGTTTCAGCAGTTTGGTACGCAACTCGGCAGCCTTGTCAAAATTATGGAGAAGGGTAACGATGAGATCTGTACCCAGCTTTCCGCCCTGTCAGTTCATATGGCTGAGGAGGCAAGGGAAACACATAAATTCCTGGCCATGCAGGTCGATGAACAGCGTGCTGATATCCTGCGTACGCTGTCAGAACAGACCGTTATGAGCAACAACTTCCGCAGTGAATTGCAACAACTTGTCAGCCATATCGGCACCCTTTTCAACAGTGCGGAGAAGAGTGACGGTGAGCTCGGCAGCCAACTTTCAACCCTGACAGATCATCTGGTTGGCGATGCAACGGAAACACGGAAGCTGCTCGCTATGCAGGTTGATGAACAGCAGGGCTTAAGAGAGACCCTCGATTCGTACAAAATCGAAGAAAGGTTAGCCGAGGCAGCACGCTTACAACAACGTGCGTTGTCTTCTGAAATAGATGATTCTCAAAAACAGCGTGTGGATATGCTGCGCACACTGACTGAACAGACCGAGGCGAGCAATAACTTCCGTGGCGAGTTGCAGCAACTTGGCAGGCAATTCGACACCATTTCCAATATTATGCAGAAGGGTAATGGTGACATGTGTAGCCAAATTGCCGAACTGATGATTCATATGACTGCTGATGCAAAGGAGTCACATAAACTGCTTGCCATGCTGGTGAATGAACAAGAAGTTTAGAGATGTTCCCGTTTGGCGTACAGAGATGATTGTCCGCAGACAGAGTCAATTTTCGTAAAAAATATTGCGGCCGTTAGCAATTAAGGTGGGGTGGTTACTTCATCCTTTGTGTGTTGCAAGGAAAGTTGGAATGAGAGGCTATTATGGCAAATCAGACTGATGGCGAACAAGGAAAAACAGTGATTGAAAGGCTTGACCATGGGCAACAGGTTGAAGTTGCCACTGTCGCGGCGGATGGAACAATCAGCATCCCTTGCTGTGAAGCCGAACTCATATCTGTTGATGTAGCGGATGTTGATTTATTACTGAGCTTTTCCGATGGAACATTTGTCATCATACCAAATGGCGCTCTAGACGCCTTAAATGACTCCCCCCACCCAGTTGTTTTCGTTGATGACAGCGGTACAGTTGACCCCTCCCATGCCAATAGCGACCACAAGAGCACCCTGAGTGACCTTTTTAAGATGGTTGGCATTACTCGCGTTGCTGATGCAGGCAGTTTGCGGGTGGCGAGTGAAAATATTGGTATACAAAATACTCTGGAAGACGTGGAGATCCAAGTTGCACAGGGTGGCGAGCTTGTTTCCTCAAGGGACGTAGCTCTGGCCGATAAAGTTACTTTACCCGCATCGATAGACAATGTCAGCAGCGGTAATGCATTGGCTGGGAAAGGGCCGGGGCTTGGTGCGAATATATCCAGTGAACAGCTGATCGATATAGATGTGGAACCGACGGTGCCGGCAATTACACCACGGCCATCGATACAAAAAATTGTCGATTTAAGCTCACCAACGATCACTCTTGACGCCGATATCACTGCTGACGACATCATCAACCTTGCCGAAGCTGGCAGCAACATCACGATCACCGGTACCGTTGATGGGAGTGCCCAGGTTGGCGACACCGTCACCCTGAATGTGAATGGTGTGAACTACGCTGGCTCGGTTCAGGCCGATATGACCTTCAGTATTAACGTTGCTGGTTCAGATCTGGCAGCCGATGGCGATACAACAATCGATGCCAGCATTACAACCAACTCTGTAGCAGGCAGCCCAGGCCTGGTTGGCACCGATACAGAGGATTATCAGGTCGATATTACGGCCCCGGTCGTCTCTGCCGGGCAGTCCTTCCATTATACTGAAGAACAGATCGTAGATACTGTGGTTGGCACTGTGGCTGCCACCGACAACCTGGGTGTCAATGGTTTCCGCTTCAGCGATACCAAGTCTAGCCTCAGTGCCGACGGTTACTTCAGCATCGCTGAGGATGGCCAAATCAGCATCACTGCCGCTGGGGTTGCTGCCGGGGTAGCGCAGAACGATTTCGAAACTGCGGCTAACAGCTTCAGTTACGGCATTGAAGCTGGTGATGCAGTGGGGAACTGGTCGGCAACTGAGAATATCTCTCTCGTTGTCACCGATCTGGATGAGACGATACCGGTCGTGACTGCCGGTCAGAGTTTCAATTACGCTGAGAATCAGACGGCTGGCACCATTATTGGTACGGTTGTGGCCAGTGATGATGTGGGTGTGAACGGTTTTCGTTTCAGCGACAGCGGTGGGACTACCAGCCTGGATGGTTATTACACAATCGCCGCGAACGGCCAGCTCCAGATCACTGCAACTGGGGTTGCTGCTGGCGTGGCGCAGAACGACTTCGAAACTCTGGCGAACAACTTCAGCTACGACATCGAGGCTGGCGATGCGGCAGGCAACTGGTCCGCGGCTGAGAATGTGACCCT
>DAOWJU010000198.1 GCA_030640215.1 Desulfuromonadales bacterium | reverse complement strand
TTACTGTTTACCTGTGTCATACAGATAGAGTACAATCAGAGGACAATCGTTTTTAGTCTTTGGAGTTTTTATGAATAACTTTGGTCAGTCCGTTCGCCAGACCCTTGGTGATGACTTGAAGAGCGAAGCGGTGCAGACAATTCAGGTCAACCTTGGCTTGCTCTGCAATCTGAGCTGTCGACATTGTCATGTTGAAGCGTCTCCCAAACGTACAGAAATCATGACCTGGGAGACGATGCAGAGTGTTTTACGCCTGGCGGAAGCCTTGCCGCAGGCTCGGCTCGATTTAACCGGCGGCGCTCCTGAACTCAATCCCTTCTTCAGGCAGTTTGTTGATATCCTCTGCGATATGGGACATACGGTGCAGGTCCGGACCAACCTGACTGTTTTTTTCGAAGCAGGCCAGGCAGATACCCCCGATTTTCTGGCCAGCCGAGGTGTGCATCTGGTAGCGTCTCTGCCCTGCTATCTTGACGATAACGTCGATAAGCAGCGTGGCAGCGGTGTTTATAAACGTAGCATTGCTGCGTTGCGCCGACTGAATGCTCTTGGTTACGGTCGGCAGCAGGAGCTGCCTTTGAATCTCGTCTATAATCCCGGCGGCGCTTTTCTGCCGCCAGATCAGCCGACTCTGGAAGAGACCTACCATAAAGAGCTAAAAGAGCGCTTTGGGGTAGATTTTACTCGCCTCCTGACGATTACCAACATGCCGATGGGTCGGTTTCTGAAAGATTTACAGCGAGATGGTGAAGCGGAGAATTACAAATCATTGCTCGAAGACAATTTCAACCGGGAAACTTTGGATGGGTTGATGTGTCGCCACCAGATTTGTATTGCCTGGGATGGCTCTCTGGCCGACTGTGACTTCAATAGTGCCTTGGGATATTCGCTCGACGGGAGTCTGCCCAGGCATATTAATGACGTTGAACCAGAACAACTGCAGGGTCGAACTATCGTTACTGGCGATCACTGCTTCGGTTGTACTGCCGGTTGCGGCTCATCCTGTGGTGGTGCCCTGGTGGCTTGACCTGGTCATTGTTAAATAATAGGGATTACCAGTGAGGCCTTCCGGATTTACCGGAAGGCCTCGCTTTGTATGGAACCTGAGGAAGCAACAAGATTGACAGTAAAGTGAAGAGTGATTAGGATGCTGAAACCTGCCATGCAAAAACACTTTATTACCATAATCCTGTTCCTGCTCTGCCTGCTGGTTTCTCGTCCGGTCGAAGCACGTCTCACCCTTGGTGTAGTTGCCTGGCCAGATGAAGCTGCTGGCGAAATAACTTCTGCACAGGCAAACTCCCTGGCCACTCTGCTGGCCGAGAAACTTCATGAAGATGTTGCGGTCAAGGAACTGGCTGACTCTGCCACTCTGATCAATTGGCTTGATCGCTTTGCCATGCTTGACCTGGCCTTGCTTTCCACAAAAGAAGTAAAGGCCAATCCGGGCCGATTCCTGCTGGTTGGACCTTTTGGTGCACAAGACAAATTCAACCTGGTTGCCCGCCAGGGGGTTGATGGCGATTTGCCGCAACGCATCGCCACCATTGTGCGCGAATCCGGTTTTACACCTTGGAGAACCGTTGAAACGATTGTGACCCAGGGGAGAACCGTTGAGCCGATTGTGCCTCCGGAGGAGCAGGCTGCGGAGGAAATCCCACCTCCTGCCGAACCGGAGCCCGTGCCTGTTGACGAGGTGACTGTTGATGAGGTGACTGCGGCGCAGGTCAAGGTGCCGCAGGTTGCCCCCATCAGTCCGGATCGGAGACTGGCTCCGCAAGAGGAAAGTGTTTACCGCGACAGCCTGCCTACCGATGTGCCTGTTAGAAAAAAACTGGTTCTTGGCCTGTTCCCTGACACAAAGAATCTCATGCGGTCATCGCAACAGGCTGAACAACTGGCCATTTATCTTGAACAGGTCTTGCCCGTATCGATCAAGGTCAGGGAGTTTACTGATCTTGCGACTTTCACTGAATGGTTCATGCGTTATCGTATAGTTGACCTTGCGGTGTTGTCACCTGCCGTTGCCAAAGAAAATCTAGGGAATGATTATCTCCCCATTGCAAATCTCTTTCGCACTGACCAGTCTGGAATGCAATCGGTTGAACTGGTTGTCATGCGGCATGGTCAGAATGAGGAGATGCAAGCGCCGCTGCAACGCGCACTCCTCGATATGACGCAAATGGCTGAGGGCCAGGCTGTTCTTACAGCATTAAATATCAGTGAAGTCCTTGTCCCAGAGGGCGTCTCTGTTCGGCCACCTGTCGTTGATCTGGAAACTGAGCCTGTAACAGAAGTAGAACAACCGTTGCCTGGACTGGCTGAGGAACCGGTTGAGGAGCTGTTGCCGCCCATAGTTGAATATGCTGAACCGGTTGAACCTGTGGCCCCTGCGGAAGTTGGCGTTAAAATGCTGCCGATATTCCTGGAGGTTGTCAAGCCGATGACAAAGCTGCCAGCTCCTGAGGTGCCTGCTGCTATTCCTGAGCTACCTGAGCTTGCGACAATCCCAATTGAACCCGTTCAACCAGAGCTGGTTGAGGCAGTCAAAGTTCCCGCTGTTCAGCCCGTAGAAATACCTTCAGTCCAACTCCCCGAAGAGCCTGTGGTTATCGCTGTGCCACCGATAGCTCCAGAAGTGGTCGTTCCTGATCTTGCCGCACCAGCAGAGCCGAAACAGCCTGAGACAACAGTCGTTGTCGAGGAAGTCGTTCCTGATGAGATCGAGCCACAGGTTGTTACTCCGGCTGATCCGGAGGTTGAATCTGAGCTTGTCATCAGCGAAGAGCCTCTCGATGTTGAACGGCAGGAAGGTAATGAAGGGCAGGAAGATAAGGGCCAGCAGGAAATGCTCACAGAAGTCTTGAAATTTGCAGATGCCGTCCCTGCCCATGAGCTGACCGAGGTAGAACCCGTCATCATTGATGAAAATAACGAGGCGTGGACCGACGAAGAATTTGCTGCTGTGCTTGGTGAAGATATGGTTGCTGCCATCGTTGCTCAACCGGATATCCCCCGGGAACTGCGTCCTTCAGGGGTGCCGATTGTTCGTCCAGGCCGTACCGCTCGACGCGCAACCGCTGCTGAAGATGAGCTTCTGGTCGCTTCCATACCGGCACCACTCAAGAATGTCGAGCCGCCTCGTCTGCCGGATCTCTTGCCGGAACCAGAGCCGGACTCAGGAGTTGTTTACGTTGTGCCTTTTGCTGCTGTTATGGTCCCCACTGAGGTTAATGCCATGGTTTTTGACCAGTTTGTTGACCTCTTGAATCGAGAGGGTGAGGCGATCGGTTTGCAGTTCGTCATTCTTAAAGAAGGCTTGGATCGGGTCTCCCCACAATGGTTGTCGGCCCGCAAATACGTGACCGGTGAAATTTATGCCTACGTGGAAGATTCCGGTTGCTGCTCGACAGATTTGCGCACTAAAGCCCGTTTGACCTACCGTCGCCCCAATCAAGAGGCGCCTCTCTTTGGTTTCGAGTACCCGGTCAAGCGCTTTTTCGACCACGATCTTTCCACTCTCGATGTTGAACGCGTCAAGCTGGCCGATGATATCGCCGGGACTCTCTCCAATGAACTCCTCAAGGTTTTGAGGAACTGATTCTCCCCACGAATTAACCATGTAAAACAATAGCTGGATGTTCTCCGGCGAATAATCCCATTTTATTCTCTAATATTTTCTGGAAAACCCTTGACAATCTCGGGAGGCTGACTATATTTAGGCCTGCTTTTGGCACTCTCTTCGCTTGAGTGCTAACATGATTTATCAGACACGGATCTCAACAGAAACACAAGAACTTATAACCCAAGATTCTATTCAGGAAAGGAGAACACGATTATGAACATCAGACCTTTGCACGACCGGATCATCGTAGAACGTATCGAAGAGGAGACCATGACGGCCTCCGGTATCATCATCCCTGATTCCGCCAAGGAAAAGCCCCAGGAGGGCAGCGTTATTGCGGTAGGTAAGGGCAAAGTCACAGAAGACGGCAAGATCCTCGCTCTTGATGTCAAGGTTGGCGACAAGGTGTTGTTCGGTAAGTACTCCGGCACCGAAATCAAAATCGAAGGCAAGGAATATCTGATGATGCGTGAGGACGATGTCCTCGGCGTCGTCGAGTAAACAACATTACCCAACACTGACTACGGAGGATAAACAGATATGGCTGGTAAAGAGATTAAATTCGGGCAGGAAGCCCGTGCATCAATTCTGGAAGGGGTCAACGCCCTCGCCAACGCAGTAAAAGTTACCCTCGGTCCCAAGGGCCGCAACGTTGTTATCGCCAAAAGCTTTGGCGCTCCACTGATCACTAAAGACGGCGTCACCGTCGCTAAAGAGATCGAGCTCGAAGGTAACTTCGAGAACATGGGCGCTCAGCTGGTCAAGGAAGTTGCTTCCAAGACCTCTGATGTTGCCGGTGACGGTACCACCACCGCGACGGTTCTGGCTCAGGCCATCTACCGCGAAGGCGTCAAGCTGGTGACTGCTGGTCACAGCCCGATGGAAATCAAGCGTGGCATCGACAAGGCTGTTGTTGCCGCTGTTGCTTCCCTGGAGAAAATCTCCAAGCCGGTTAAAGACCACACTGAGATTGCTCAGGTCGGTACCATCTCTGCTAACTCTGATGAGACTATCGGCAACATCATTGCTGAAGCAATGGAGAAGGTCGGCAAAGAAGGTGTTATCACTGTCGAAGAAGCCAAGGCTATTGAGACCTCTCTCGAAACCGTCGAGGGTATGCAGTTCGACCGTGGTTACCTCTCTCCTTACTTCGTCACCGATCCAGAGCGTATGGAAACAGTTATGGAAGACGCTCTGATCCTGATCCACGACAAGAAAATCAGCAACATGCGCGACCTGCTGCCGATTCTCGAGCCGGTTGCCAAGCAAGGTCGTCCACTATTCATCATTGCTGAAGACGTTGATGGTGAAGCTCTGGCGACTCTGGTGGTCAACAAGCTGCGTGGCACTCTCAATATTGCTGCTGTCAAGGCTCCTGGTTTCGGCGATCGTCGCAAGGCGATGCTCGAAGACCTGGCTATTCTTACCGGTGGTCGCGTGATCTCCGAAGAGGTTGGTTTCAAACTGGAAACCGCAACTCTCGATATGCTCGGTACTGCCAAGCGCATCGTCATCGACAAAGACAACACCACGCTTATTGACGGTGCTGGTTCCGAAGCTGACATTGCTGGCCGCGTCAAGATGATTCGTGCTCAGGTCGAAGAAACCAGCAGTGACTACGATCGTGAAAAGTTGCAGGAGCGTCTCGCCAAGCTGATTGGTGGCGTTGCTGTGGTTAAGGTCGGTGCTGCTACTGAGACCGAGATGAAAGAGAAGAAGGCTCGCGTCGAGGACGCTCTGCACGCAACCCGCGCTGCGGTTGAAGAGGGCATCGTCCCTGGCGGCGGTGTGGCTCTGATCCGTGCTATTGATGCGGTTGCTAAAGCTGATGTCACAGGTGAGCAGGTCTTTGGTGTGAATATCGTCAAGCGTGCTCTCGAAGAGCCGCTGCGCCAGATCGCTGAAAATGCCGGTCAGGAAGGTTCGATCGTGGTCAACGAAGTCAAGAACAGCAAAGGTTCTACAGGCTTCAATGCAGCCACTGACGAGTATGTCGACCTGGTTAAAGCTGGTGTCATCGATCCGACCAAAGTGGTTCGTACTGCTCTGCAGAACGCCGCTTCCGTTGCTGGCCTGATGCTGACCACCGAAGCTTGTATTGCCGACAAACCTGCTCAGGAAGGCGGTATGCCTGCTATGCCTGACATGGGCGGCATGGGTGGTATGGGCGGCATGGGCGGCATGATGTAACGTTCGACCATACAGCTACAAATGAAAAAAGCTCTCCGGGAAACCGGGGAGCTTTTTTTGTTAAGGGACAGGCACCTTCGGAGCCAGTCCCTGGTTCTAATGTTTTGTCACAGCCTCCAGCCTTAGACAGCCATTTCTTTCGATTTAATCCTCGGCATGGGGGCAACGGTGAAACGCTGTTCGCCCTTTGGAGTCTCTGCCAGAAGGTCAACTTCTGCCTGGTCCTTACCCTTGCCATAAGAGGCAACAATCGCTCCCGCCACGCGCAGTTCTTCATCGGTTGGTTGCCCGGAAACCAGGCCTAGCGGTCCCGAGATACCGGGCGCGCGGAGTATGATGTAAGTACCGTTGGCTGCTTCGCGAATCGATTCGTTATCTTTATGGTGTCTGCCAAGGGTCAGCTTGGCCTGCTCCGAAAGTCGGAACTGACGACCGATTTTGAGCAACTCAACATCTTCGACCGTGCAATCGGGTTGATGGTTGAAGAGGTCACGCAGACGATCGGAAAAATGGATTTCGGTGAGCAAACAACCACCGCCTGATGAGGGATAATCAGTCAGGCTCCACTCCTTGGCGAGTGCTTCCTGGGGCCTGCGTGAGCGGCCCTGGATATCCAGAAGTTGCTCCCGGTCGACCAAACCTTGTTCCTCCATGGGAGTGATCGGCAATAGCTTGGCGCTCATCGGTCTGAGAATCCGGTTCGGGTGCCCGGAATAGTTGGCCACTGTACGCAACGCGTCGCCATTCTGGCTCATCGGTCGTTGACCGAGGACTTCGCCGGAAAAGAGAAAGTCAAAACCCCGCTCGGCCATAATCTCGCCAGCCAGCCGAAACATCATGGCGTGGCAATCAATGCAGGGGTTCATATTCTTGCCATAGCCATACTGCGGTTTTTTCAGCATATCCAGGTGGATCTTGCTAATGTCCTCGACAATAAGGGGAATATCCATATGGAGAGCTGCTTTTTCTGCTTTGCTGCTGCCGAAGAACGGTGTGACGAAGGCAATCGCGGTAACATCGATTCCTTGACGCTTGAGACACAGCGCTGCTAGGCTACTGTCAAGTCCTCCTGAAAGAAGTCCAAGGGCTTTGCTCATAATAGTTTCTCCGTATTGCTAACTCAGTTTATAAATACAGGGTATTGCCTGAATCGAGGGTTGATACCACGATGATACCCTGAATATCAAGCTCAAATCCAGTCCCCCCCGTAAGGCATTCAGCTTGACAATGAAAAGGCCAATCTGCCAAAATGAACGGCGATTTGCGGGGGGATTAATAGCCGCGGTCCAGGTCAGCAATGCAGACCAGTGGTTTTGAATTATTTGGAGAAATCATGGCTAAAATTGATTCACTATTCAAGATGATGAAACAACAGGGTGCCAGTGACCTGCATATCTCTACCGGTGCGCCGCCTCTCTTCCGCCTGCACGGTGAGATGGAAAAACTTAATTATCCTCCCCTGAATGATCAGCAAGCCCGTGGGTTGCTTTTTGAGATTTTGAACAAAGAACAGCGTGACGAATTTGAAGAAAATCTTGATCTCGACTTTGCCTATTCGCTGGAGGGCGTAGCGCGTTTTCGTGGCAACCTGATGGAGACTCACCGGGGGGTTGCTGGCGTATTTCGGATTATCCCAAGCAAGATTTTAACTGCGGATCAACTTGGTCTTCCCGAAGGAATCCGCAAGATGACCCGGTTGAAAAAAGGCCTGGTACTGGTGACCGGACCGACCGGCAGTGGTAAGTCGACAACTTTGGCGGCGATGATCGACCTGATCAACAAGACCCGTCGCGAGCATATCCTGACCCTCGAAGATCCTCTCGAATTTATTCATGAAAACCAGATGTCACTCCTCAACCAGCGTCAGATTGGTCAGCATTCTAAGTCCTTTGCCAATTCCCTGCGTGCCGCTTTGCGCGAAGACCCTGATGTTATTCTGGTCGGCGAAATGCGCGATCTTGAAACCATTGCCATGGCCATGACCGCTGCCGAAACCGGACACCTGGTTTTTGGGACCCTGCATACTAACTCAGCACCAAAAACCATTGACCGGATTATCGATGCCTTTCCCAAGGATGGCCAGGAACAAATACGGACCATGCTTGGCGAGAGCCTCAAGGGGGTTATCTGCCAGCAGTTGCTGCGCACAGCTGACGGTAAAGGTCGTGCGGCGGCTCTGGAGATACTGGTCTGCAACGCTGCTGTCGCCAACCTGATTCGTGAGGGCAAAACCTTCCAGGTACCGTCAATCATGCAGACGGCAAAGGGCGAGGGCATGCAGTTAATGGATCAACACATTATGGATATGCTCAAAGCCAAGCTTATCAATGGCGATGAAGCTTACCGCTGCTGTGTTGATAAAAAGGCTTTTGAACCGTATCTGCCAAAGCAGCAACGTTGATTAATAATCTCTCCCCATATTGCCTGGGCCAGTTTCCAAGTGTTATTGTAATCTGAGAAGCAGCGGACTGGCCAAGGGACTCTCGTGCAAGACCAATTCGGACGAACAATTGAATATTTACGTCTCTCAGTAACCGATCGCTGTAACCTGCGTTGCCGTTACTGCATGCCTGAGGAAGGCGTGACAGACCTCGCGCATGGCGATGTACTGCGTTACGAGGAAATGTTGCGGGTTGTCGCGGCAGCCTGTCGACTGGGGATTCGCAAGGTTCGTGTCACTGGTGGCGAACCGCTGGTGCGACGTGGCATTGTCAGCTTCATTGGTCAACTGGCGGCACTACCGGAGAAACCGGAAATAACCTTGACCACTAACGGTATGCTCCTGGCGGAACATGCTGAAGCGCTCAAGGCCGCCGGTTTGTCTCGCGTCAATGTCAGCTTGGATACCATGCGTCCGGAGCGCTTTAAGGAGCTGACCCTCCGTTCTGGTCTAGATCAGGTTCTGGCAGGGATCCAAGCGGCTGAATCGGTAGGACTGTTGCCGATAAAACTCAATGTTATTCCTTTTGTGGATTTCAATACTGACGAGATTGTTGACTTTGCCAGACTGACCCTGGAGCATCCCTGGGATGTTCGTTTTATCGAATTTATGCCGATCAGCTCTGATCTGGACTACGCATCCAGAGATGGTTTGTCGATGGCAGATGTCGAGGCACGTCTGCGGACGCTCGGGGAATTGGAAGCGCTCCCCTACCAGAGGACTTCTGGTCCTGCTCATATGTATCGACTGCCTGGTGCCAAGGGTCGAATTGGTCTGATTCCTTCGGTCTCTGGACACTTCTGCGGCGATTGCAACCGCCTGCGGGTGATGGCTGATGGCCGGGTGCGTGGTTGCCTGTTTGATAATCAGGAGACCGACCTCAAACTGATTCTGCGTGACGGTGGTGACGACCAGGCTTTAGAGGAGTTGCTGCTGGCGGCCGCCTGCGCCAAGCCGGAGAAACACCAGATTCATGACAAGGATTTTACGACGCCTAATCGGCGGATGCATGGTATTGGGGGTTGATGGGGTAAGGGCAATGGTTAAAGGTAAAAACAGTAGGATGGTAGGATGTGGTGAGGAACGAACCGCATGCGGATGCTCCATCTTTTCTTGATGCGGTTCGTTCCACACCACATCCTACGTTACTTGAGGCTGTTACTGAAACAATAAGGCCCGCTGAATATTTCAGCGGGCCTTTGCTTGTCTGTATTTTTCGTTACACGCTACTTCTTCACATGACACCGGCCACAGTTGCCTTTAGCGTCAAAGGCACGTCCACCGTTATGACAGACTCCACATTGCTTGCTGGCATAGATTTCGTCCATGGTGATCTTCACCGTTCCCTGCTTCATTTTTGGGAACATATCCTTATTGTGACATTCCTTGCACTTGACGCCAGCTTCTTTATGTACTGTGCCACTGAAGGTTACTGTACCCATAGGGCTTTTGGTGAATTCCAGAGTTTTTTTACCTGGAACAGCGAGGGCAACAGTGGAGCTGACAAACAGGATTGTTACGATCAGAATGGTTAGCTTTTGCATAAATTCTTCCTCCTTGAGAATAGATTCGAGGTTACATGGTAATTGTATAGACGGGCTTATTTTAACAGTTTGTCAGTTATTCGCAATGCAACAGCCTGTTTTTATATCGGTAGGCTTCAGTCAGGCAAAGCATCAGACAGGAGCTCGAGGATATGCACCGAACGTTGACCGCCATCAGCGTGATTGATGCTGTCCTGTAGTTGCATGATGCAGCCCGGGCAGTCGGTTGCTACCAACTCTGCGCCACTGTCAGTAATGTTGGCCGCTTTTTTTGCACCAATCCGTTTACTGTTCTCAGGGTGATAGACTGAATAGGTACCCCCAAAGCCGCAGCAGGTTTGTGCGTCCGACATTTCAACAAATTCCACCTGTGGCAGTGCTTTGAGAAGCTGACGTGGTTCTTTGGTGATTCCCTTGCTGCGCAGATGGCAGGGATCATGGTAGGTGACCTTGATGCGCTTTTCGGCCTTCGGCAAGGCCGCCAGCTTTTCCGGAAGGCCGTGGTTAGCTAGAAAGACAAAGATATCCATGGTCTTTGCCGACAGTTCGTCAAACTCATCGCCCATCTCTGCATAAATGCTGCTGAGACCGGCATTGCAAGAAGCACAAGCCGTGATGATATGGTCCGCCTGGTGACGGCTGAGTGCCGACAGATTCTGCTCGGCCAGCTTTTCAATAGTTTGCGTGGCTCCGGCACTGACCGCAGGCAGACCACAGCAGGCTTGATCCTTGGGAATGATGACCGTCACACCGAGAAAATGCAGTGCTTTGAGAAAAGCCTCACCAACCGCTGGATACATGTAGTTGATGCCACAGCCGGTAAAAAAGAGCACCGTCGGCTGTTGCGGATCGCCGGGGATGATCTCCGGCACCCTTTCCCGAAAGGGTTTCGCAGTAAGGGGTGGCAGGGTTCGATCTGATTCGAGGTAAGGGGCCGGGAAGCGCAGGCGCAGACCGCTGTTCTCAGGAAGCTTCTTAAAGAGCAGAGATGAGAGTGTGCCGCCCGATTTGGCCAGCATATTCATCAGTTTCGGTCGGCCCAGAACGGCAGCAACACCCTTGCCAAAGGTGGAGAGCCCCTGCTGCTCGGCGATACGGCGTCTGGCCGCAGCAACAATATCCTCAGTATGGACTTTGTTGGGACACCCCGTGCAGCAGCTGCCGCAGAGCAGGCACTGACTCAAGTCTTCAAGAACCTTGTCCTCGAAGCCGATTTCGCCCTCCAGCACCGAGTGGGCCAGGGCAATCTTGCCACGGGCAACTCTGCCTTCACGCTTCTCCGCACCGAACACCGGACAGTGGGCACGACAGGCACCGCACTTGACGCACTGTTCCATCTCTTCGCGATAATCTTCTAGGTCTTTTAACTTTGCCATAATTCCGTAGTGCGTGGCGCGTGTTGCGCGGCGCGAAAAATCAATAGGGTTGCTCTCGTTACGCGCTACGCGTCATACGCCTCAATATTTTCATCGTCGAGGAAAATCTTTCCAGGATTGAGAATGTTATTCGGGTCGAGCGATCTCTTAATTGCTTTCATGTAGTCGGCGGCAAGCGGGGTGATTTCAAGGGGGATATAGGGTGCCTTGGCGATGCCGACACCGTGCTCGCCACTCATGGTGCCACCAAGTTCGAGAGCGGCTTTGAATACCTCTTTGATGGCCCCTTCGGCTTTCATGATGTCACCGGAAACCTTCTTGTTGACCATGATGTTGACATGAATGTTGCCGTCGCCGGCATGACCGAAGTTGACGATCGGTATTTGATACTTGTCGGCAATTGCGTCCACTTTACGAATCATTTCCGGAACCTTACTACGTGGCACACAGATGTCTTCATTGTATTTGCCAGGGTTGACCTTGCGCAGCGATGCTGAGACCGAACGACGGATCTGCCAGATGGCTTCACTCTCTTCCGGCGTGCTGGCAATCCGGGTTTCAACTACGCCGAGAGGTTGAATAATTTCACTGATGCGGTTGGCCTGTTTGTCAAGAAACTCACGGTCACCGTCAACTTCAATAATCAGGACAGCCTGGGCCTGGTCCGGGACATCGAGGTCGGTGGCCTGACGGACACAGTCGAGGGTGCGGCCGTCCATGAACTCAAGAGTGGCCGGGATGATCTTGTCGCCGATGATAGCTGAGACCGCCTGTGCGGCACCGTCGATCGAATCGAAGAGCACCAGCATGGTCTTCTTCGCCTCTGGCAATGGCAGTAGCTTGATGACAATGCGGGTGATGATGCCGAGGGTTCCTTCTGAACCACAGAGCAGCTTGGTCAGATCATAGCCGACCACACCTTTCATGGTCGGTCCACCGGTGGTGATGATATCGCCAATCGGGGTAACCACTTCAAGACCGATGATAAAGTCTTTGGTGACGCCGTACTTGACGCAACGTGGGCCACCGGCGCATTCGGCGACATTACCACCCAGAGTTGAAAATTTCAGTGAGGCCGGATCGGGTGGATAGAAGAGGCCCACTTTTTCCACAGCTTTCTGGAATTGTTCGGTGACTACGCCCGGCTCCACGGTGGCGATCAGATTCTCCTCGTCAATCTCAAGAATTTGATCCAGACGTTCTGTGCAGAGCACGATACCGCCCTTGGTCGGCAGAGAACCACCGGTAAAGCCGCTGCCGGCACCGCGGGGGAAAACCGGTATGAGCTCACGATTAGCCAGCTTCATGATGCGGCTGATATCCTCTGTTGATCCGGGATGCACGACCACTTCAGGAAGAAAACTCTGTTGGGTAGCATCGTAGGAGTAGCAGATCCGGTCGGCTTTAACAGTCGAAACATTCTCGTTGCCGACGATGGTTTGCAGTTCATTTATGATTTGTTCTGAAAGCATGTTTTCTGCCTTTAAAAATTAAACAATTAGAAGAAAAGCGTAACGCAAAGACGCCAAGAAAAGCAGCTAGGGCGCAGAGGGTAAATCTTTAACCTTGAAGGTCGTTCTCTTTTGTTTTTTTTCTTGGCGTCTTT
Source organism: Desulfuromonadales bacterium (assembly GCA_030640215.1). GTDB lineage: Bacteria > Desulfobacterota > Desulfuromonadia > Desulfuromonadales > BM103 > M0040. The sequence goes on along the minus strand of DAOWJU010000198.1, from coordinate 155 downwards.
GCGTTAAACGGTTACAGCCCTTATTTGGGTTGTCGCTTATCTCTCATCTTGTGGTTCTATAATTGGCAAAATAGTGCCACCATCAGGAATAACCACAATCTCCGGGTTCTCCGGCAGCTGTTTGTAAGCCATTTGCAAGGCTTCGTCAAGATGGT
>DAOWJU010000124.1 GCA_030640215.1 Desulfuromonadales bacterium | reverse complement strand
GAACCCACGACCATCTGATTAAAAGTCAGATGCTCTACCAACTGAGCTACCGGCCCACAGAGGGCGTTTTATAAACTGACAAGCACTATCTTGTCAACTTCTTTTTGCCGCACTATTTAATTCTCTTCGATTTTACTGACGTTATAACATTTGCTTGGCTTTTTTGGCCTCTCCAGAGAGAGGGAAACGCTCAATCACACGCTGCAGGAGCAAACGACCTGTCGCTTGGTCGCCCGAGGCCTCAAAGGCCATTGCCTGCTTGAGCATAGCTGAAGCAACTTTTGGTTGTTCACCATACTTCTGGATAATCTCGTCGAACTGCAGGATCGCCTTTTCGTAATTTTTCTCCGCGTAGTAGGTCTCGCCAACCCAATAAGCTGCGTTGATAGCAAGATCATCACCCGGGTAACGCTTGAGAAAGGTGTCCATCAACTCGCGACCGGCAGCAAAATCCTGTTCTTCACGAATTTTTTTGAGCGCCCGCTCGTAGAGCTCCGGGGCACTCTCTCCCACCGGAGTCGACGATACCGCATTACCTGTCGCGGCCGAAGCTTTACTGGCAGGTGGAACAACCACAGGAATCGACGGATCAGTCGTTGTGGGCTTAAGCTCAGCACCACCAGATTCCAGTTGCACCAATCGTAGTTCGTAATCATTAATCTGCAGACTCAGTTCATCGCGCAACAGAACCAGGTCCTGACGCAGATCATCATTGACCCGCTCCTGATCGCCACTGCGTCCCTGCATCGACTGCAGGTCAACCCGCACACCGTCGAGCTCAGCCTGAAAATCGGCCTGGTTACGTGCCAGAGTTTCAACATGCGCCCTGACCCCGCCCGAGGTGTCATCCTGTAGTTCTTTGAGAGCCCGCTCGGCATCACCAAGTCGACGCTTCATTTCCAGCAGATCGCGCTGCGTCTGCAGGTCCTGCTCGGTGACCACACAACTACTCAACAACAGGCCAGCAAGCAAAACGCACAGGAAACGAACTCGAAACATGAATGACTCCCAAATCGACGCATGCTGCGTCGATGTAAGCTAGTTAATTGACAGCCTTGAATTCCGCACGACGATTTTGTGCCCAGGCACTTTCGCCAGAACCGTTGCTCAGGGGCTTCTCTTCACCGTAGGAGATAACGGAAAGGCGCTTGGCGCTGACACCCAAGGAGACAAGGTAGTTCTTTGCGGCAATGGCACGGCTTTCGCCGAGGGCCAGGTTGTATTCATCAGAACCGCGCTCGTCGCAATGGCCTTCGATAACCGCCTTAACGCCGCTGTTGGCGCTCAAGTACTTAGCATTTTCACCAAGAACGCTGCGGGCTTCAGCAGAGAGGGTAAATTGGTCAAAATCAAAATTAATGCGCTTCAGGCCAGCCATCTTATCGTGGCTCGGTACAGCGTCGCCGTGCATCGGCTTATCGTCAGCAACTTTAACTTCTTTTTGCTGACTCATGTCGGGCTGAGTAACATTGGCCTGGTCATCAGTGACAGGTTTGGCACAACCGACGAGGCCACCGAAGATAAACAGGACAACCAGGGCAATCTTGAACATTTGCATTGCTTTCATGGGGGGGCTCCTTACAAGTTAAGACAGAGGTTCATAGCATCTCATCGACGAGAACAGAGAGGCCGACTAAATTCGTTAAGGCACGCATTATAGCGAGCTGTCGAGTAAATGACAACCACTCGCTGGCACTTTGGGAAAATACAGTAGAAAACTTGTTACCAGCGAGGCGACCAGGCCGGATGACGACAGTCACTTTTCGTATCCGTCAGTCGCCGGGCGCCGGTACCGTCAGTCCGCATGACATAGATCGCCCGGTTGCCGGCCTTGTCTGAGGAGTAGATGATGAAGCGACCATCAGGGCTCCAGCGCGGGTGTTCACTGTTACCCGGACCAAAACTCAGACGACGTTCATCGCTACCATCAGTATTAATCGTATAGATATCAAAACGCCCGCCTTCCTGGCGGGTGAAGGCAATCCGGTCACCTTTGGGACTCCAGGCGGGTGTAGCGTTGTACTTGCCCCGACGGGTCAGTCGTTCCGTCTTGCCGGAAAAGATGTCGGTAATAAAAACATGCGGGTTACCCTGGCGGTTGGAGATAAAGGCCAACCGGCTGCCGTCTGGGCTCCAACTGGGATCACTGTCAATCCCCCAGCTGTCGGTCACCCGCTTACGCACCCGACCACTGGTACCAATCAGATAGATTTCCGGGTTGCCATCCTTGGAGAGGGTCAGGGCAATCTCGCGCTCGTTCGGAGCCATGCGGCCAGCCACATTGAGACCCTGCTTGTAGGAAATCTTGGCCTCCTTGCCGGAATAGATTTCCTTGCGGTAGAGATCGGGATTATTGGCCCGGTAAGAGGTAAACAAAACCTCCTTACCGCGTGGTGAGAAGTCGGGATTGAGCACGATGGAGCGATGGTTGGTGAGTCGGAGCGGGCGCTTGCCATCGACATCCATCAACCAGAGCTCCTTGTCGCCGCTCTGGTCGGAGATATAAGCGATGCGTGCACTGAACGGTCCTGCTTCGCCGGTCAACTCTTTGAGCACCAGATCAGCAAAGGCATGCGCCATGCGCCGTACATCTTTGCGCTCGCCGACATAGCGGCGACCGGTCAGCAGGCGACGATTGACGACGTCAAAGAGGCGCGCTTCGACGACCAACGTTTCTCCGTCCAGAGAATAGGTGCCCTTAATCAGGGTTTCAGCACCAAGCATCCGCCACTGTGGAAAATTGACTTGGGTGCTGTAAAGACCAACGTGTTCGGCATCATCAAGAAAAGCAGCTTGGCTGACAAAACGAAACAGGCCCGACAAATCAAGATCGGCATCAAGGACTTCATTGAACTCTGCGGCCACCCTGGCCGATTGCGATCCCTGGTTCGGCAGAAACCAGGTCAGGGCCAGCGGGATCGACTGCTCACCAGGAGATGAGATCTCGATCTCTGTGGCGGCCAAAGCCGACCACGGCAAAGCACAACAGATTAGACAGACGATGAACCAGCGCAACATGCTTAGTTTCTCCCGGCCATTTCTTTAAGATTAAACGTCACACGCAGTTCGAGTTTTTTCGGCAGCGGCTGCGGTAACTGTTTTGATTTGATAATCGCTCGTTTCAATGAATCATCGAATTGCTGATTCCCCGAAGGAGTATTGATCCGGTAGCGAATCATTTCACCAGCGGCCGAATAGATCAACGTAGCTTTTGCCTCGAGATCCCTGATCCGTGACTGATCGAGTAAATAGGGTGAAAGCGCCCAGTTCTGCTGGATAAAGGCCTGGACTATAGCCAGGGCACTGATACCCACCTCATCACCCGTACCATCAGGCATACCCACCGGCACATCGGCCGCAACGGTCGCCGCACCCGCGGAATCACGCAGCTTGGCCAGCTTGTCTTTTAACGCGTCGCGCTCCACCTGGCGTGCCTGACGCTGACGAATCTCATCGAGGGCGCTCTGCACCTTCTGCTCTTTACGTTGATCAGGCTTGGCAACTGGTTTCGGTGCCGGCCTCGGCTTGGTCACTGCGGTTGGTTTGACTAATGGTTTTACCGCTGGTTTGGCTGGCTTCTTCGTCACAGTTGGAGCAGCAGTCTGCACCGCACGTTTAACCTTTGCTGCCTTTGGCTTTTTGGCCGGGCGCGGATCGGGACGACCGGCCTGAGGATTGAGAACCGGCTTATGAATCAGATCGACATAGTAGACCGGCGGCTTGGCGCGTTTGTGAGTACCGAACAAATCGAAGCTGAACGCCACCCAGATCAGGCCATGGATAACCAGCGAGACCAGCAGCAGACGACCAAACTTCGGATCGTTATGAAAGGCATTGTTTTGGTGCAAAGGCGCAACGGACATCAGACTGCTCGCTTGCTCATTTTTCCGGCTCTTGGGCAACCATGCCAAGCTTGGTCACACCGGCCCGCTTGACAGCCGCCATGACCTTGACCACATGACCATAGGGCACCGCTTTATCGGCTTCGAGATAGACGGTTTTGTCGTCGCGTTCGCTTAAAATCTGCCGCAGTACCGGGGTCAGTTTGGCGGCGGTTTCAACCTGGTTGCTGCCAACCATGATTTTCCCCTTGCGGGTCACGGTGATCACCAGCGGCTCTTTAACAGCAGAGAGGCTTGGCGCGTTTTCAATTTCCGGCAGGGCGACATCTACACCCTTTTCCATCATCGGTGCGGTAACCATGAAAATAATCAGCAGAACCAGCATGACGTCGACAAACGGTGTCACATTGATCTGTGCCAGCATGGCGCGCCGGCGATTGCCGTTTTGACCGACTTCCATCTTAACGACCTTGGCTCATGCGCTGGACAATGTTCAACATTTCCTGGCAGAAGTTATCCATCTCACCAGTCAAGACATTGATCTTGTTAATAAAGTGGTTATAGCCGATAACCGCCGGGATCGCCGCCACCAGGCCAATCGCGGTCGCAACCAGAGCCTCTGAAATCCCCGGCGCAACCACGGCGAGTGAAGCGCTACCGCTGGTGCCGATATCACGAAAAGCATCCATAATACCCCAGACCGTGCCGAACAGGCCGATGAAAGGCGCTGCCGAACCAGTGGTAGCTAAAAAGGAGAGGTACTTTTCGAGGCGGTGGCCTTCTGAGGTTGTGGAACGGCGCAGTACACGAGCGACCCGTTCCTGTTCACCAAGATCGGCAACCAGAGTATCCGCCTCCTGACCATCGGCCTGGCGCCGGTTCTGAGCCAGTTCGCGGTAAACTTCACGAAAAAGCACCGTAAGCGGTGAATGACGATAATCATCCAGCCCTTGACCGATG
>DAOWJU010000305.1 GCA_030640215.1 Desulfuromonadales bacterium | reverse complement strand
TTATTGACGTGCAGAACATCCAGAGCAAAACCGTTACTGCGGGTATAAATTTGTGCGCCAAGAATATTGATGCCATAGGCAGCCATAACCCCAGCGATCATACTGAAGAGCCCAGGCACATCCAGAGCAGAAATAGTCACGACAGTACACTCTGCGTCTACGTCATGGGTCACCTGCATGGCAACCGTTTCATTACCGCGCGACAGCTCAAGCGCAACATGATCTTTGATTTCCCAGGAACGGTGAGTCAGCAGGTAACGCAAGCTCATGGAGCGTAAACGACTTTTGACCCTTTTTTCGCCGAAATCGTCTTGCAGAGCAGCCAAAACCTTACGCTTGCGGTTACGCACTCTTTCTGAGCGCAAGCCACTGATAAAGTTGCCGCGTTCGAGAGTCTCGTAAGTTTTTTCGTAAAGGTCCTGTAACAAATGGCCCTTCCACTGTGACCAGACATCAGGGCCAACCGCCTTAAGGTCAGCGAAAGTCAACATATAGAGCATCTTCAGAGTTTCAACCATTTCCATGGTATTGGCAAAGTCCTGAATCAACCTGATATCGTTCAAATCGCGACGTTGTGAGATATGCGCCATATCAAGATGGTGACGTACCAGAAACTCCAGGCGTTTGCTACTTTCCTTACTAAGGTTCAAGCGGCGGGCGATCTTCGGCATCATATCCGCACCCTTGTTGGAATGATCCTTCCCTTCCCCCTTACCGATATCATGAAAGAGAACAGCCAAGACAATAAGTTCCGGCTTACCAATGTCGGCGGCCACTTTGGTCAGTAGCGGCTTGGCCTCCCGATAAGCTCCGGACCAGAGCTTTTCGATTTCGGCAACAGCAAAGATCGAATGGATATCGACGGTGTAAACATGGTAGGCGTCGTGCTGAACCTTACAGGAAATCCGCTTAAATTCGGGGATGTACTTATTCAGAAACCCAAGATGATGCATATCATGCAGACTTTTGGCGACGCCGGTGGGTCCACGCAGGATTTCCAGAAACATTGTAGAGATTTCACGGTTGCGCCTGAAACCATCATTGACCAGAGTCAGGTTGTCGCGAATCTGGCCTTTAACGTCTGCACTCAAAGCAAGGTTGTTCTGCTTCGCCAGCAGAAAGGCCTGCATCATCGCTTCCGGGCGACTGGGAAAAAGACTTTTACGGGCCGTTTTCAGCTCGCCTCGATAACTGAAGAAATCATCACCTAACTTGCGTCGACCAAGATAGCCTAAAATTCCAGTCGAGGTGTCTTTGTCTTTAAAGACATTGAAAATCAAAGAGGAGGCAATATGCTCAGTCCGGGTTGCCTGGGCATAGTAGTCCTGCATAAACTGCTCTACAGAAAGAGCTTGTTTGTTATTCTTGTAACCAAGAAAAGTTGCGATCTGTTCTTGCTTGTCATACTGGATCTGATCGGTTTTGCGTTTGGATTGAAAATGCAGTTCGTTGCGGATTCGCCAGAGGTAGTCGTAAGCCGCCTCTATCTCTCGCATTTCCCGCTCTGAGATAACACCCTTTTTCAACAGATCGCGTAACCCTTTGGCTTTATATTTGACCCGAGCCATCCACACCGCCGTATGCAGATCACGCAGGCCACCCTCACCTTCCTTGATATTCGGTTCGAGCATATAGACAGAGGAGCCATATTTGGCCAGGCGGGTTTCATGCTCTTCGTATTTGGCTTTCAGAAATTGCTGACTATTACGACCCAGCAGAACGGGCAGAACCTGGCGTTCAAACTCATGGAAAAGCACCTCATCCCCGGCCAGAAAACGTGTATCCAGCATAGCCGTGCGAATTGTAATATCCTGTTGAGCCATCGTCAGGCAGTCAGCGGAAGTACGCACACTGTAACCAACATCGAGGTTAAGATCCCACAACAGATAGAGAATTCGCTCGGCAATCTTCTCGGCCAGATCCTTGTTCTGATCACTGCAGTAGAACATCACGTCGATGTCAGAAAGTGGATTCAACTCAGCACGACCGTAACCACCGATCGCCAGGACTGCAGAACAGGCCTTACCTGTCGTAGGGAAATCGGCCGCCGCGCACTGATAAAGGTTAAGGATCAGCGCATCCGCCATGGCTGTAATGCATGCAACGACATCACAGCCACTGCCGCCGGAGTTGTGCATTTCGTGACAGAGATTGCGATGGTGCTCCAGATAACCGCGTGCCGCTTCAAGGAGGTAGGGGCGTCTCTCTTCAAAAGAGACATCCCCGGCCATCATCAACTCTGTCGCAAAAAAATCTGGAGCGCTTGTTTGTTTTGCCATCTTAATTTCTTGTTTTGTCATCTTAACGGATCGCTATCAGCTTGTTGTTGATTGCATAATTCTTGACTGCCCCGGCAATTGCTTCGGCAGCGGTCTTCTGGTAAGCGCTGCTGATTAATCTCTTCTCTTCACGAGGATTACTCAGAAAAGCCGTTTCCACCAGGACAGAGGGCATTGTGGCACCAAGCAGAACGTAGAACGGACCCTGCCGCACACCGAGATCCCGTACCTTGCTATATTTCTTACTGATTCGTTTCACCAGGTTCTCCTGAATTTCTGTCGCCAGACGACTTGATTCATTGATCTTGGCATTCGCCATCAGGTCAAACAGAATCAGCTCAAGGTCTGAAACCTGTTTGAGTGACGTGCCATTCTCACGCGCAGCAACAGCGGCCGCCTTATCATTTTTGGAGAAATTGAGGTAATAAGTCTCAATTCCGTACGGCTTGCTACTCTTATTGGCATTGGCATGAAGCGATATAAAGAGATCTGCACCCACTTTGTTGGCGATAGCAGTACGTTCCTCAAGGGGCAGATAAACATCACCACTTCGAGTCAAAATAACCTCGCAGCCGATTTGACGCCTCAACTCCTTGGCGAGGGCTTTGGCCAGTTTGAGCGTAACCGTTTTCTCGTAGACACCACTCGGACCGACCGCACCTGGATCTTTGCCACCATGGCCTGCATCGACAACAATCCGACGCAACGTGGTTGCCGCCGGCAGTTTTGGAATATGTAACGGTTGTTGATCTTTCGGCGCTTCTTTAAGTACCTTGGCGATGGCATCGTTGGCCGAATCAGGCAATGCGCTGATCTCTGTTTCTCGACGTTTCAGCTCAGGAGCTTTATCTCCTGCAACGTCAATCACAATCCGCCATGGGTCGCTTAAGGGGAAGACCTTGTAATCACTCATGCTGTCCAGGTCCAGAACAACTCGCACCGTGTCGGCCTGTGGCGAACCTGTCCGAATCTGACGCAGCAGACCATCGTCAACAATCGTAGGTTCTTTCAAACTATCGGATAAACTGGTTTTTTCAATATCGAGATAGAGGCGTGGATGATTGCCCTCTTTTGGATCAGGCACAAGATAATGGGTGGAGAACTGGGTGTCGCGGGAGACAGCCAGAACA
>DAOWJU010000231.1 GCA_030640215.1 Desulfuromonadales bacterium | reverse complement strand
GTGAGCATTTTTTGACCCTTGGTTTCGTCGGAATCACCGCAAGCGCCCAACAAAAGTGTCATCGCTGCAAACGCAACCATAATGGACCGCAAAACTTGTTTTTTCACAATCTTCCTCCTGAAATTCATTTCTCTCACAAGAACAAAACACTAACATCAAAGAATCAGAGCCAGGTCTTTGCTCTTTCTATACTTTATCTCACCATACACTTCTCGTTTTAAACCTATACACTTCCGTCTTAAACCTTGACCGCCGCCAACACGAAAACCGGATTGAAGGCTTCAAACATCTTGTAATCGGTCAATGGCCGGGTGCGCGAAATGTTAACCGTGGTTACCTCCAGTTCGTAGTTGGCGTTCTCGAAAAACTCGGTTGCAGAGGTCAGGGTATCCAGGGTGACCGCATTGAGAACCACCCGCCCGCCCGTCGACAGACGACCATCAGCCGCAGCAAGAATCTTCCAAAGATGGCCACCGGAACCACCGATAAAAACACGGTCTGGATCTGGCAGGTCATCCAGGCAGGCTGGAGCTTCCTCTTCGATCAGGGTGATGTTGCGGGAGTTGAATTTCTGCAGGTTTTCCTTGAGGTACGCCAGGCACTGAGGATTGCGTTCCACCGCAAAGACCCGTCCGTTCGGCATAAGGTGGTCAGCCTCGATACTGACTGATCCAGAACCAGCACCAATGTCCCAGAGGGTCATGTCCTGACCCAAACGCAGCTTTGCCAGGCTCACTGCCCGCACCTCTTCCTTGGTGATCAGCTTTTTAACCGTCGCAAAGTCGTCATCCGGGATACCCAGGCAGGGACCGGCACCATCGCCGCCCGATTCATACTCCTTGATCAGGATCAGGACATTCAAAGGTGCCGCCGGGATATCAAGCAGTCCCTTGAGATCGGTATGGGTAATTGCCTCTTCAGCCGTCCCCAGGTTTTCACAAAGGTAAGCGCTATAACCGTCTCGCCCTCGTTCGATCAGCTCACCGGCAATCCCTTTCGGGGTATTGATTTCATCGGTGAGAATCGCGATTTTGTCGTGGGCCACAATCTGATCTACAGCACCTTTCATGCCGCGACCGTGAGCTGAGACAAAGACCGCATCATCCCAGGGCTCGCGGATCTTGGCAAAAGCATATTGGACCGAGCTGACGTTCGGCACAAACTCGAGATCAGCCTCCGGCAGATTGCGCAGCAGGTAACGACCGATACCGAAGAAAAGGGGATCACCTGAGGCCAGAACCACAGCTGAGCCCTCAGCCTTTGCCAGGCAGTCAACCACCGGAGCAAGATTGGCTCCTATAGTGATCGTCTTGCCGGAAAAAGCGGGAAAGAGCGCGAGTTGACGAGCCCCGCCAATCAGCAGATCCGCCTGACCCACCAGCTCCAAAGCCCTGCGGCTAAAACCTTCCTGACCTTCGATTCCAGCTCCGATAACATAGATTGTCTTCATCTGTCGACATCCTCTCTAGAGAGTGCTGCACCGAATCCGGCGCAAACGTTACCCGTATAATCAACCAAAAGCAGTACCCGAATTTCAGACCAGGTCAGTATACGCCAATTTTATCTACTTGACTGCCGACTCGTCAAGCCCGTCGGCACTGTCCCGGCTTGCAAGTGCGGAGAGATCAGCCTGGTGGGCGGTGCTGTTAAGAAGTTTTACAACGGAATTGCCATCGGCAAAATAGTCGATGATATTCAGACATCCATAATCTTGCTCAATAGAGAAGGCCTGCTCGAGAGGAGCACCGATAGCATCGAGCAGAATAACCCGGTTTGCGCCGCCATGGGCAACCAGAACAACATCACCATCGGGGTGGCTTTCAATAATCTTTTGCATGGTCGGGCGGATGCGGTCGGCAGCATCCTGGAGGCTCTCCCCTCCCGGCACTTGGAAGTTCACCAGATCCCGTAGCCGTGCCTGCCAGGCTTGCGGGTAAGTTGCCTGCAAGTCTGCCCAGGTTCGACCTTCCCAATCACCAATATCCAGTTCACGCAAAGACTCATAGGTGTTGACAATCAGATTATGTGTGGCAGCAATCAGCTCGGCGCAGTGGCGACTACGATCCAGATCGCTGCTATAGACTGCGTCCAGAGGAAGATCAACCAGGCTATCGCAGACGCGATCAGACTGTTCCTGGCCAAGTTGCGTGAGAGCGACATTGGCCTGGCCGTTATAACGTTTCTCGTCATGACCTTCCACCTGGCCATGTCGAACCAGGTAGATTCGTGTTCGTTGCATCATCAAACCTTTATCCTGAATCATAAGTAATCAGGCTTCTGGATCCAGGGACATGGAGATTAATTCCCAGACTTCTTTATGACCCTGCCTGGTTTGCACAGAGAATGGGGTGAGCAACTCTTTCTCGAGTCCCGTACTGCTGGAGATTTTCGCCAGGCAACGACCCAATTCGTTTTTGCTCACTTTATCAACCTTGGTGACCACCGGAATGGTTGGGATTTCGCTCTCTTCCAACCAGTCGAGAAACTCAAGATCTTCTTTGCTCGGCTCGCGGCGAACGTCAAGCAGCCAGATTACGGCCCGCAAGTTTTCACGCCCCTCCAGATAACCATGCACCATCGGCTGCCATTTTTCACGCACTGAACGTGGCGCTCTGGCGAAGCCGTAGCCGGGAAGGTCAACAAAATAGAGCTCTTCGTTAATGGCAAAGTAGTTTAAAAGCTGCGTACGTCCCGGAGTTGATGATGTGCGAACCAGCCCCTTGCGGTTAAGGAGACAATTGATCAGACTGCTCTTGCCGACATTGCTGCGTCCGGCAAAAGCAATTTCTGGCCACTCTGATGGAGGACAACTGGCCAGAGCCGGGGCACTGGTTATAAAACTGGCACTCTTTACTAGCATAGTTACAGGCACTCACCTTTGCTGTTTCACTGGCTTTATCCTTGAGTTCAACGGCGCTTATCGTATCACAGAGAGATGTGATCACCCAGCTTTCTCTAATCACGAGAAGCCCTTGAGATTTCGGCCTAGTATGGCCAGCAAACCGGGAAAAAGCGTTGATTTTTTTTCGGAAAGCTGTTATCCAATATGCTGTCAATCGGATTTGATGCTTCGCTTCTTTTCAAGTGAAACACAAGCCATCAACCTCTTCAGACCTACAGATGAAGAGAATTCCCTCTGCGGCACGCCATCGAGGCGCCCGGACTGCATAAGTAATCTATCGAGGAAAAGCGCCTCGAGATAATAGCCATTTACAAACACTGTTTGTTTATAGTATTCAATTACAAATCTTTTGTCTAAAAGGAGTGCCATAAAATGGGAGTTCGCATACGCATGCGCTTGATGACCATCCCCCTACTGATGATCTTGTGCCTGGCAACGTTCGCCAGTGCTGACCAGGACCGCCCCGGCCGACTGGTGACGCTCGACAACAAGGAGATTGTTTTCGACAGTATCCTGGAACGTGACGTTGTTAAGGGCTGGTGGAATGGCTCAGCAATTTCAGTGCCGTTAGACACTGTCACTGAAATTACTTTTTTTGAAGCGCCAAAGGTAGATTACAGCATCATTGGTAACGAAATCAAAACTGGCATTCTGGGTCTGACCCGGCGGTCTGATGGTAAAAAGTTTGTGATACACGATGCCTTCATGCCTGCGGATTGCAACTGCAGCTACATCACCTACACCTATCGCAATCCATTTACGGGCGAGGCTCTGCGAGCCAACGCAGCGATCGACGGACTGCAAAAGATCATCTTCGAAGACGGCGTGCGTTGATTTCGAAGAAAAGCTGAAGATGGTGAGCGGGGCTGAGATGCCCCGCTTTTTTATTTGCTGCGTTGCAAAATCCAGCCGCTAAGGTACACTTTCTAGCCAACAGATTCTCACACAACCAAACATTTCCAAGGAGGCATAAAATGTTCAGTAAGCCATTGCTCGATGCGATGAATGAGCAGATGAAAAACGAAT
>DAOWJU010000069.1 GCA_030640215.1 Desulfuromonadales bacterium | reverse complement strand
GCAACAGATGACAACGATGTTCTGGAAATCTACGGAAACACCGGTGACACTGTGAACCTAATTGACTCTGATGGTGGTGGAACCGGAACGTGGGGGACAGCTATAGACAATGGAGACGGCACGTCAACCTACGAATACAATATTGGTGGGAGTATAGAAGCAACTGTAATTATTGACAATGCCATAACTACCAATCCAGACACTATCCCATAAAACTATTACAAGCAGGCGAAGTAACTACAAAAAGAGGGGCGGCAGAAATGCCGCCCCTCACTTTTTGATTTTTTCACCTCATGTCACACGCTGCTAGTATTTAACTTCCACCCGATAAGTCAAAGTAGTCTCTCCCTTAGCCGGAACAGCAATTTTCCAGAGAGCAGTATCAGCAGAAGCCTTACTGTGTTTATGGCTATCACTAAGAATTTGCCAGTCGCCCGGCACCGGCTCAACAACCGTAACCATGACCTCTTCATCCTTGGCATTCTTCAAATTAATTTCGTAGGCACTCTCAAAGCGATAGTTATAACGACCATCGCCACCCAACTTGCGAAAGTCCGTCTGCTTACGATCAGCAGTCACGTCAAAAGCATCACCGAGTTTGAGACGCACCGTTTCGTTTTCCGGGGTGTGATCGATACGATCTTCACCGACAAACTGCGGGCGGCCTGCCTTATCCTGCTTGTATACCCGCACAGTCCCCTTTGGCAACGGCATACCGAGATGCTCTTTTTTGCGGTTATCAAATTCGACAAAAACACCAACCTTGAGCTTCTGGCCCAGATCGCCTTGTCTGCCGCGATAATAGTAAGGATTGCCCTGCAGGCGAAACTCCTTGTTCACTGAAACCCCCGCAGCATTTAAGAGTGAGACTTGTTTGGTTTGATTGTCACGAATCGTAGTTGGCCGTTGCAGGGTGTAAAGGTGATACTCGAACAGGCCCTCCTCACGCATCTGCGGTGCCGCCTCCCTGGCCATACTCGCGGCCATCACCACATCTCCTCGCAAGTGGATTTCATCGCGGACACGATTGACATCCCCAGCCACCAATTGCAGAAGAGCATTGCGATAACTCGTGCCGCTCTGATTAGTCAAGGTGACCCAACCGGACAGATCCAACGCTGTATCATCGGGATTCAACTCGGCGACATAATCAGCCTGCCAACCGAGCCCACCAGTCAGGTAACTGAGCTCTATTGTTTGTTGACCAGCCTTCTCATTATCAAGTGAGACAACCAGGGTCGGACGATCACGCAGATTCTCAGGCACGTCAGGGAAAACCAGCCGCCCCGGCACTCCAGTCTCGATCCGGTCGCCGATTTTTAAAACCACGCCATCATTAGCAGCCAGAACTCGCGCGGTTTCATAGCGATCTTCACCGGTTTCCGGATGGGTACGAACCAGTTGGACCTCTTTGCCTACATATTTCTCCAAGAGCTTATGAGGCGTTAACAGGTCAAAATCAAAGTTCTGCTCCAGAATAGTCAATCCACCAGGACGGGTCAGGCTGCGCAGCAGGGCCGTTTCCGGACGGATTCTGGCGCTGACTTCACGCAGGGCAAGAGCTGCGCCCCCTTTTGGCAGGTCCACCTGGCGTTGATCGCGCACCAGCGCCAGATTTTCATTGTAGATGGTGACAGCCACCTCCTGCTGATCATTCAGAGTGCTGATAATTTCTTTTCCGAACACCGGGACAAGAGAGACAAAGACCACGGTTCCACCAAGCAGAACAGACAAAACCCATTTCAACATGATTGACCTCCTCGAAAACATTGTGAGGAACTATTTTAACGCAAAGGCGTAAAGGAGAAAGGAAAGACGCAAAGAAAAATTTCTCGAGTTTACAAGCCCTGCCCTTTGCGTTATGAATTTATTGATTATCAGGCAGGCTCAAGTCCAGCAAACTTGACAAGGAGTTTCTTCGGGCCAAGGCGATGGAAATAGACCGTAACCTTCTGACTATCGCCCTGTCCTTCAACACGACGAACAGTGCCGACGCCGAACTTGACATGACGAACCTGCAGGCCGATACGCAAACCCTCTTCAGCATCTGGAACAATCCTGACTTCATGGTCATCGACAAAGGGATCTTCATCAGAAAAGTCCGGTTCGGTCTGATCAAAGAGTGACGCCAGATTGTGGATGGCCGGCTTGTGCAGGCCGCTTGCAGCAGGCTGATCGAGAAGATTTTCAGGAATCTCGCTCAGGAAACAGCTGGGGGGATTAAACTGGTAGTCGCCAAAGATCCGTCGCCGTCGGGCATGAGTCAGGTAGAGCTTCTCCATGGCACGGGTCATACCGACGTAACAGAGACGGCGTTCCTCCTCAAGCTCTTCCGGACTATTGGCAGACCGGCTGTGTGGAAAAAGCCCCTCTTCCATACCGACCATAAAGACCAGCGGAAACTCAAGACCTTTGGCAGAATGCAGAGTCATCAGAGTCACCCGATCGAGACTCGGATCGTACGAGTCGACATCGGTAATCAGGGCTACCTGTTCCAGATATTCTTGCAGAGTCCCTTCACTGCCAAAATGCTCTTCCATACCAGCCAGCAACTGTTGCAGGTTGTCGAGTCGATTGCGGGCCTCTTCGGTTCGTTCCGCGAGTAACTGCGGGCCATAGCCGATCTCTTCAATCAATTCTGAGGTCAGTTGAGGATAGGGAATCTCACTGCTGCGTCGTTTGAAATCATCCATCAGGTCGGCAAAGGCTTTAACCTTGGCCGCGGCCGCACCTTTTAGCGCACCACGTTCCAACGCCCGTCGGCAGGCGGGCAGAAAGCCACCGGCTTCGGCTTCGAAAGGCGCAATCTTGTTGACGGTCACAGCGCCAATACCACGGGCCGGGACGTTGATAATACGCCGAGCGGAAACCGAATCAGCCGGATTGCTGATAATTCTCAGGTAAGCAAGGATGTCTTTGATCTCCATGCGCGAGTAGAACTTCGTGCCACCAAACATCACGTAAGGGATACGTTCGTTGCGCAGAGACTCTTCAATAACCCGCGACTGGGCATTGGTGCGATAGAAGACGGCGATGTCACGCAAACGACGACCATCGCGTTTCAGGCGGTTGATTTCATTGGCCAGATAGCGGCCTTCTTCGAGATCGTCAGGGAGGGTTTCGAGAGTGACCCCTTCTCCGGCGTCATTCTCCGTCCAGAGTTTCTTGATTTTACGGCCAGCATTATGGGCGACTACGGCACCGGCTGCATCGAGTATCGTACTGGTAGAGCGATAATTCTGCTCCAGCCGGATCGTCTCGCAGCCAGGATAGTCGCGCTCAAAACCGAGGATGTTACCAACTTCTGCACCACGCCAGCGATAAATCGACTGGTCGTCATCACCAACCACACAGAGGTTACCGTGTCCGGAGGCCAGCAGATGCACCAGCCGGTACTGAACCTGATTAGTATCCTGAAATTCGTCAACGAGAAGATAGTGAAAGCGCTGACGATACTTTTCCAGGACAGCGGGATGATCTTCTAAGAGCCGGACAGTCTGCATCAACAGGTCGCTAAAATCGAGGGCATTAGACTGTTGCAGACGTTCCTGGTAAAGGGCGTAGATGCGGGTGATCTGCTCGGCTTGGTAATCGCCATCATCAAGCTGGTCAGGCCACAGGCCCCGGTTCTTGGCCCGGTCGATGGCAGCAGCAACCGCCCTCGCCTTCAACGTCTTCTCATCAATTCCGAGTTCCTGCAAGATCGTCTTGAGCAGACGTACCTGATCCTGATCATCATAAATGGAAAAATTGCGGCTGAAACCTAGAGCGCCAATCTCCTGCCGTAAAATCCGCACACACATGGAGTGGAAGGTGCTGACCCACAGCCCTTGGGTATCACCAAGCAACTCTTCAAGGCGCTCCTTCATTTCCCCGGCGGCCTTGTTGGTAAAAGTCACCGCCAGGATCTGCCAGGGGTCGACCTTGTACTTTTGAATAAGCCAGGCAATCCGGTGGGTGAGAGCACGGGTTTTGCCAGAGCCTGCACCGGCCAGTAAAAGCAGCGGACCGGTATCGTGCTGAACGGCCTGTTGCTGCATCGGGTTGAGTTGAGCGAGAAGATCCACTTACGACTCCTCCAGAGTACGAGTCATCAGAGCCCGATTGTAAGCGGCGAAAACATCACGACGGGAGATGATGCCAATCAGTTTGCGGTGAGTTGCACGGTCGACCACCGGTAGCTGTTCGATATTACGGTAACCAATTTTACGCATGGTCTGATCAAGGTTCTCATCAGCGTGGGCCGTGATGACGTCAGTACTCGCCAGCTCTTTGACAACAACCAGGTTCATCAGGTCATGATCGAAAACCACGCCCATGAAATCCTGCACCGAAATGATCCCGGTCAATTCTCCCTGGGCGTTGACCAGAGGGAAATTGGTATGATGAGTCTGTTCGATAAAACGAGCAAACTGACCAAGCGTCATATGTTCCGGAATCGTCTCCACATCGCGTACCATGACGTTGCCAACCAGCAGCGACTTCATGATATTACGCTCCTTGCCCGCTTCCAGATCAATGCCGACGCGGGAGAGTTCCACGGTTTCCAGGCTGTCTTTCTTGAAGTGCCTAGCCACAGCGGTGCCGATAACACAGCTCAACATGATTGGCACGATGACTTCGTAGCTATCGGTAATTTCAAACAGCAGGAAGATTGCCGTCATCGGCGCGTGGGTCGCTGCCGAAAGAAAGGCACCCATACCGACCAAAGCATAGGCACCTGGAGCAATGTGAATCTGTGGCAGAATCTTGGCGACAACATTACCAAAGAATCCGCCAGTGACCGCACCAAGATAGAGACAGGGGGCAAAAATACCACCGGGCAGACCGGAGCCAAGCGTGATCGAGGTCGCCACGGCTTTGACAACGATCAGGACACCGAGCAGGTACCAACCTGACTGATGCCAAGCCTGGTCGCCCATCAGGACCGTCTCGATGAACTCATAGCCATTACCAAAAACCTGGGGGAAAATAAAGCCGATCACGCCAACCAGTAGTCCACCGAGCATAGGCTTGGCAAGTTTCGGAATTTTCAGAGCCGTAAAACGGTCCTTGATACGGAAATGAGTGTCAATAAACAGAGCAGCCAGGACACCAATCAGTAAGCCGAGCAGCACATAGAGCAGCAATTCCCAGTAGCTATTCATCAGGTAAATTGGCGCATGAAGTTCTTGGGTGTTGCCGAGTAAAGCACGGGAGACGACCGTGGCCATGCCGCTGGCAATAACAATTGAGGTGAAGCTAGAGAGTTCGAATGCAGAGAGCAGAACAATCTCTTGGGCAAAGAAAACTCCAGCAATCGGAGCATTAAAGGTAGCAGCCACACCGGCAGCGGCACCGCAGGCAACCAGCACCTTGAGGCGATCACCACTCATCTTGAAGAGTTGGCCGAACTGGGAACCAATTGCACCACCAATCATGGCGATCGGCCCTTCCTGCCCGGCAGAACCACCGCTACCGATAGTGATCGCAGAACCGAAGCCACGGGTAAATATTGGTCGCAACTGCAGCTTGGCACCACGCAGGTTGACCTTTTCAAGAAAAGCAGAAAACCCGCCTTTGAGGTCCTTGCCGAACCAGTGCCAGAGCGGAATGACCAGCACTCCACCAACCACCGGGCAGAAGACCACCGCCAGACGCGCCAGGCTCCATTCTTCCAGAGAATAACCAAACAGGTGCTCGCTCTGCTCGAAAATTCCCCAGTGAACAAACTCAATGGTTTTACGGAAAGCGTAGTTACCCAGACCACCAAGCAGGCCGATGATGACGGCCAGAATGATCAGGAAGGTATTTTCGCTGATGCGGAAAGAACGTTGCAGTGACGCGAGAGGGTGACGCAACCTCTCAAAGAGTTGTTCTTTGAAAAAAGATTTGGCAGGCATAATTTCTTACAATTTCAGCTATTTAGAGATAACAAGCAAAGATCATTTTCTTAAACAAAGTCGGCAACGACGATAAATTGCCGAAGAACTTTTCATCGTAGTGCTTATGGGCTTCACCCGCAAGAGGAAATAACGAGTAAACCACTCAAAAGATGATCTATAAAGCTAAATTCTTGAGTCTCGCCCTGAGCGCAGCAATCAGAGGGTTAGCACTCAACCCATGGGCAACAATACTCAGCAAGATGGTACAGACTGCCGTCATCAAAATAGTGCTGCCACCGGGCAGATGACTGTTGAACACGATCACGGCGAAAACGATGCTGGCCAGACCTCTCGGTCCGAACCAACCCATGAACAGCTTTTCATCGCTATTCAACTTCAGACCAGCGAGCGCCAAAAAAACCGGCAGCATACGGACAATAGTGAGACTGAGCAGAGCGTAGATCACAACCTGCCAACTGAATGAACCAAGCGATTGCCCTACTATAACGGCTCCGAAAACCACCCAGGTGATCAAAGCCAAGGTATCACCAGTCCCCTCTGCGGCAAGCAGAAGCTTGGGTTTATGCTGCTTTTCAAGCCCACCAAACAGCATGCCACCAGCGAAACAGGCGATAAAACCGCTGCCACCAAGCCACTGTGCCACTGCGAAGCAGGTCACTGCCAAGGCCGGCACCGGAAGCTGCTGCCAGCTTTTGGTAACCCACCCGTGTTCGGCAAAACGCGTGAGCAGTTGCACCCCCAGAAAGGTCAAACCCACACCCACGACAACACCAACCCCAATAGCTTGCACGACCAGTGTCAGCACAAACATCGCTGTCCCGCCCTGGACTTCTACACTGGTTGCCAAAGCCAGAAATATAAGAAGGATTGGCACACAGATGCCGTCATTCAAGCCACTTTCTACATTCAAGCCCTCGCGAATCTTCGACGGCACAGCTGCATTCGTCACCACCGTCTTGCCCAGTGCGGCATCGGTGGGTGCCAGCATGGTCGCAATAATAGCGATCTCCAGCAAAGTCAGCCCATCGAAAACCAGAACACCTGCAACGAAGCCAAGCAGGAGAGTCAGCGGCAAACCGATCAGCAACAACCGCTGGGGAATATGGAATGAGTGTTTGAGTTCGCGAAGATTTGCATTGGCCGCGTCTGTAAAGAGAACCAGAGCGAGAGTCAGTTCGGCCAGGACACCCAAACCATCCGCGTCCACATTCAGATTCAGGAATCCCAGCCCAAGGGGGCCAAGAATAAGGCCGAAGGCGGTAAAAACAACCGCCCCGTTTATGGGGGTCTTTTCCAGCCCTCCACTGACAAGGCTGTAGAGAAAAACAAACGCTGCCAAAATCGCCAGGTTTTCATACATAGTCCTGCTCTCCAAGCGGCATTGCAACCTCTGGACGTTGCTTGACAAAAGCTCAAGAGGCTATCGTTCTCTGTCGCCAGGCAATCACAAAATCACAAAACAGGCCCAAACATGGCGATGGCGTTATTGCAAAGCCGGCGCTGCCAGCTCCAGCTCTCCACCATCTCGATGGTCACCGGACTGGAACTGGCAAGATAGCTCTCCTGCCGCTGGCGCATATCTCCAGTC
>DAOWJU010000230.1 GCA_030640215.1 Desulfuromonadales bacterium | reverse complement strand
TCGGTGCAGATTGCCTCAGCAATATGGTAATTACCGGCACCGGAACCGATATCTCTGGCATCGCCATGGCACTTCTCACAATAACCATTTGCTGTGCCATCGGTTCGATCATTCCAGAAGGTGTATTTAATTTCGTCATCCAGTACCGATGGTGATGAATAATCAAGCCCTGTAACTGTATTGTAGGTTGTGGTTGTTGCCGATTTTCTTAAGACGAAATAGTTAGGGTAAGCAGGATCATAAGAATGGCCGCTATGGCAAATCAGGCAGCCTGGTTTCTCGCCGCTGTCGTCGCCGTGTTCCTTGTAGCTATGGCAGGTCTGGCAGAGGGATGATTTGTCAGACCGCTCTGGTCCGTCTCCACGCAGTAGTTTGCCATCGGATGGACTCAGCTCATCTATGTGAGCAACGCCATCAGCTGTGGTCGCGTCCGAATCAACAAAGTGCACGCCGTGGCAGGAGGTACAGGAGACTCCACCATCAACGAGCCGGATGTCGGCATTCTCCTTATTGGTTAAGGTTGCACGATACTTGTCTGGATATGTCGCAACAACCGCACTGTAGTTGTTGATAACAGGATGGGTCAGCCAGCCATGATTCTCTGTCTGGTCCCAGAGGGAGTGGCAAACTGGGCACATGGTATCAGTAGAGTTGGTGCCAGTTACGAGCAGATTGGTGTTGTCTCCCACTTGTGCATGTGGATTGTGACAGCGACTGCAGGTTATCTTTCCAGATGAGGTGCCGTAGCGTGAATAGAACTCTGGATGCTCAGAACGTAGCGGAGCTTTTGCGCCAGCAGCTGCGATAACATCAGACGGAGCGGACCAGGTGTGGGAAGTCTGGTCAGAGGAGGGCAGGCCAGTGCCATGATCAAACGTATTACTCGCATCTCCTGAGGTGAAACGACCTTCTGTGTGACCATCTAGAACATCTGGGGCGCCGTCATTGAGCGTGATGTCGCCTGCCATCGGGTTGTGACATGTAAGGCAAACGTTACCGTCTCCGAGATCAGTGAGCGTTAGTCCAGAGAGATGACATTCTTTACAATTGAAATAATGGACCGGCGTTGCCCCAACTGCTGCTTTGGGAATGATGCAGAGTGAGCAGATGATAATCGATGCAAATAAAATATAACGTGCTGCGCTCATAAAACTCTCTGCTTTAAATGTGGATAGGGTTAATTTTGCGTAGTCCTGTGTGATATTGGGCAGCCAAACCACGCAAAATAGCCGTTGAATAACGTTATATCACATAACATAATGCGAAATACGCTTGCTGAAAGATACAACATGCCGTAATTGCACGACTCTTTAATTCGCAGACAATTAAAGCATGCAAATATTATTCCTATAATTAATAGATTGTAATTTGCGGATGAGTCGATTCTCTAGAAATAGCTGTCATGTGGATGGAGAAATAGGTCAGGGTCAGCCTCGTGCCACAATTGAAGAGGCCGACAACATAACTGTTTGCCGGCCTTGGGGATACATGCTAAGCGTGGGAGAGTTTATTCGTATTTAACCTGCATCTGGCTGCCGGTTTGTGGACGTAACTCAAAACCATTAGCGGAGCCCCAGAAGGAGATGATCTTCAAGAGAAGTTTTGCGGCAGTCATCTCGGAAACCCGGCTTGTTTCCGGCACAAGTTCCACCACGTCAACGCCTCGTAAATCGATCTGCTTACGCGAAAAGAGCGATTCAAGTAATTCAATCATTGGGTACCAGAAGAAGCCTCCTGGCTGCGGTGTGCCGACTCCGGGCACAACTGCAGGATTGAAGACGTCCATGTCGATCGAAAGGTAGACAGGTCCTTCCAGTGAATTTACTTTCTGCATGAAAGACTCCCACTGACCTTTGCCGCGTAAATCCCAATCGAGAAAGAGGGTGATGCGGGGATCTTTTTCAATCAATTCAACTTCACCTTCATAGACCGAACGAACGCCAGCCATGACTATTTTGTGTCCCTGCTCCAGCAGGCGCGTGACCGGACAGGCGTGACTATACTTGCTTCCCTCATAACTGATACGCATGTCTGCATGGGCGTCGAGGAATAGCACTGTGCCTGGCTCCGGCATGCGTGCCTCGACCAGTGAAGGGGTCAGAGAATGCTCACCACCGAGGCCTATAAACAGGTTGTCGTCAGGTAAAGAGGCCACCTCTTTGGCAAGCCTGGTGTGCAACTCCTCGTCGGTTTCTCTTTTGTTCTCTGCAAAGTCAGGCAGAACACTGATCTTCATATGCTTGAATGGCGACCACCCAGCATCTTCCTCGTAAAACTCGAGCTGCTCGGTTGTCTCCAGGATCGCTTTTGGAGCGTCGCTAGTTCCCGGTTTGAAGGAGACTGTCCTTTCCAGAGGAATTGGCAGGAGCAGAATGTCGGCTTCATCAACCGGTGCGTTGGGCATTTCAAGGAACTGTGATGTGTCCTGCATGTGGAGGATCCCTGTGTGCTATTAAGAAGTCAGAAGAGATTAGACGAAATACAGGATACAGAAAGTTGGCAGATGAAACGATATGTTTTTCGTCACTATTCAGTAAAATAAATGCCCCCCCTCAATCCCCCCTGTTTTACAGGGGGGAAGCGAGTACAACGAGCAGGGGGGTGTTCAGCCCCCAGCCCCCAGTTCTTCCGCAACCGCTTCAGTCATTGCAGTCAGCAGCAGGTTCAAGTCTTCATCACTGATAACATAAGGTGGCATAACGTAGACCAGTTTGCCGAAGGGCCGAATCCAGACGCCTTTATCGACAAAGCGCTTGGTGATCGCGGCCATGTTGACAGGTTGATTTAACTCCAGAACGCCTATCCCGCCCTTGATGCGTACCTCGGCGACACCATCCCAATTCTGGCAGGGCCGCAGGTGTTGAGCAAAGGCCTTGGACATGGATTCAATACGTTCCTGCCAGGGGCTTGACAGCAGCAGATCAATACTGGCGTTGGCGACAGCGCAGGCCAGAGGGTTGGCCATAAAGGTAGGACCGTGCATAAATGCTTTTGGCGCATTTGTCGAGATTGTGGTGCTGATCTCATCGGTTGTCAGAACTGCTGCCAGGGTCATGTAGCCGCCGGTGATGGCTTTACCCAGGCACATGATATCTGGAGTGATATTGGCCTGCTCACAGGCAAACAGGGTGCCGGTACGACCG
>DAOWJU010000134.1 GCA_030640215.1 Desulfuromonadales bacterium | reverse complement strand
CCTTCTGGGCCCCCGTATTTATGACCAGTTGTGTAGGGGGGGAATTCTCTGGATTTATTGTTTGTGTTGGTTTTGGTCAAAGACTGATCAGTGTTCACTGATAATTGCCAGCTAGGAGTTAAACCACAAATGCCAGGGGCCTCCCAAGAGGACCCGAATTTCTAGAAACCACCGAAAAAAAGCTTGTCCACCAAATCAACCATACAACTCAGCCTCCGGTAAACAATATGCCCACCGCTAGGTGATGGCACTTTTGTCTTACTTTTGCTGCCGGGCAAAAGTATGTCGTCTGGCGGGACGAGACCCGCCGGTCTTGCCTTCAAGTTTCTTAAAATTTAACCGAGAAAAATTGGTAATCTACTTGCCGGGATGAGTCCGCGTGCCTCAGCGCGAGCCAAAAGAGTCTCTACGGCGTTAATCCCCTCTTCCCCAAGATCAAGCGAAAAGTCATTAACGTAAAGATCGATATGCGCATCAATCACCTTGTCATCAAGCTCCTGGGCGTGGTTTTTGATATAGGTGCGCGGCTCCCGAGGATGCTGGCGGGCATATTCAAGGCTGGCCCGAATTGCTTGGTCAATAGACTGGATTGTCTCTGCACCGAGGTCCCGTCGAGCCAGAATCCCACCAAGCGGAATGGGCAGGCCACTCTCTTCTTCCCACCATGCCCCCAGATCAACAACTTCGTGAAAGCCTGCTTGCCGGTAGGTGAAACGTGATTCGTGAATGATGACTCCAGCTTCAGCCTCGCCTCGTTTGAGAGCGGGCATAATCTGGTCAAAAGGGAGAATCAGCAGCTCTTCATAACCTGTCCCGTAAAGTTGCAGCAGCAGGTTGGCAGTGGTCAGTTTGCCCGGAACCGCAATGCGCTTGCCGCGCAAACTTTCCATGTCGGTTGGGACTGGCGCAATAACCATCGGCCCACAGCCGCGACCGAGGGCGCCGCCGCTGTGCAAGAGGGCGTAATGATCGCGAAGATGGCCGAAAGCGTGGTAGGAGATTTTGGTAAGGTCGAGCAGGCCATTAAGTGCCAGTTGATTGAGCGTCTCCACATCCTCAAGACGCTCTACAATCGTGTGCTCAGGAATTGTGACCTTATTGTGTGTCAGTGCGTAAAAGATATAAGTGTCGTTCGGACAGGGTGAGTAACCCAGGCTTAAAGTCTTTGTCATCACTTTTGCCCGGAGCGTGCCTGAAGAAGCATCAGGATGGCGCTCTGTGCTGCAGTCATGCCGAGGGGCAGATTCCAGCGACTGGTGTCGCGATCTTCGACCAGGTTGGAAATGCCACGGACCTCAAGTAACGGCACTGATAGCTGCTGGCAAGCCAGAGCGACCGCAGCTCCTTCCATGTTTTCACAGATCCCAGCCGTGCGATTTTCAAGCTCCGTGGCTTTGGCCGTCGTCCCTGTACATGTAGAGACCGTAACAAAAGGGCCGCTACAGAGAGTCGTATTGGTCTTCTCTGCATGATCTGTCAGAAGTGGTTGCGCCCAGTCGTGTAGCTCCTGATCGACTGGCCAGTGATTGAAAAGAGGTTCGGGAGTCTGGCGCATAGGCAGCTTCATTTCGGCAAAGTCAGAGAAGCCCTTGGCTGTTGCAACCCCTTCGTCACCGAAAATCTCTGTACTGGCAAGAGCCAGATCGCCGACAGCTAAGCCGGAGCCAAGGTAGGCGCCACCACAACCGAGCAGCCAGAGGGCGTCGGGCCTACAGTTGCTCAGCAAAGTGATTGCACTTGCTGCCGCCGCCGCTTTACCGATGCCGCTATGTGCCAGGCAAATGTCGTGGCCAGCGAGTTTGCCGGTCATCAGAGTAATGCCATCGACAGACTTTTGCTGGAAATCCTGAAGGGCTTGTCTGATCAGGCGAGTTTCTTCGGAGACAGCTGCAAGGAGAACGATCATAGAGTCAGGTACGCGTCCCGGATTAAGGTTTATACCAGTCGTGGCGCATCAGGTCGCGGCGAAGTTCGTGGCCGGCGTTGCGGATCACTCCGTGATACCAGAAGTGCTCATCCGAGGAGACAGTGCCCGGGTTATCCAGCCGCTTGCGGTTGTCAATCAAGAGCTGGCGGAACTTTTCATCCGGTTCCTTTAAGACCTCGAGGATGCGGCCTTTGAGAGGCTCTTCGCAGCTTGAAATAACATGGTGCAGTATGTCTCGCATCTGCAGACCCATACGATACTCCCACAAGTCTCCTTCGAAGTGAGTACCGCACTCCTGGACAAAGTCGTTCCAGTCAAGCAGCAGAGCTCCAAAATCATCTTCAGCAAATTCGGCATAGCTCGGATTCTGGCTGAGAATCTCCTCGATCAGTTTCTGCTCCTTGCGCGAGAAGAAAAAAGAAAGACTCTCTTCCACCGGGTACATACCGAGAGTGTCAACCAGCTCGCGGCAAAAATGTGCGTAGTCCAGGTCGCGGTCGCTGAAATCTTGCAGGCAGTCCGGGAGATTCTCGTGTTCCAGGCAGAGCAGCGACAGGTGGTCGTGGCCAAGCTCAGTGTGCAGAAGCAGATCCGGACAATGTGGAATCCCGGCCTTGGCCAACTGGTTGGTCAGTCGCAGATGATTGTCAGTGAAAAAGGTCAGAACTTTCTCTTCCGAATAGAACATCTCCTGGCTGGAGCGATTGTTGGCCAAGCCAAAACCGACGAAGCCGTCATGTACCAGGCGATCCCAGTAGGGCGCGATGGTGGCTAT
>DAOWJU010000052.1 GCA_030640215.1 Desulfuromonadales bacterium | reverse complement strand
CAGGAGCACAGTCATTGTCAACAAGAACGGTACGGCTCCAGGATTCCATTTGCAGAGCCATCAGGCTGACCTTTATTTTCTACCTGGCATTCCGCAAGAGATGCTGGCCATGCTGACAGAAGAGGTCGTCCCCTCGCTTCTGGATCGCTTTCCACATCCCCCCTCACTTTGTCAAAGGGTTATAACTGTCTATGGCCTGGCAGAACCAGAGGTTGAACATCGCATCAACCACAGCGGCCTGCCAGAGGGAGTTGAGCTGGCATTCAATGTCGAGTTCCCGATGGTGCAGGTCAAACTACGCGCAAGTGGAGAAAACGCCCAAAAACTGACCGATCGTGCCGAACTGGCCGTACGAAAAGCGCTGGGCGATCATGTTGTCGGTATCGATGACGACACACTGGCTGGCAACACAGCACGTTTCCTCTCAACAGCTGGCCTCACTATCGCCCTTGCCGAATCGTGCACCGGCGGCCTGATTGCCAAACTGCTTACTGACCAGCCGGGCTCTTCGGCATTTCTGGAACGCAGCGTCGTCACCTATGCCAATTCCGCCAAAACAAGTTGTCTGCAGGTTGCTCCGAAACTTCTTGATCGTCATGGTGCCGTCAGTGCCGAGTGTGCAGAAGCAATGGCCAGGGGCGTATATTTGGCAGCCCATACCGATATTGGACTTGCGGTAACCGGCATTGCCGGACCCGACGGCGGCACCGAAGACAAGCCGGTCGGCACAGTCTACCTGGCCATGACCAGCCCCTGGGGCGAACAGGTTGAACGATTTAACTTTTTCGGCAACCGTGACCAGGTCCGGCTACGCACCGCCTGCACGGCTCTTGACTGGCTTCGCCGTCTAGCTATTTCCAGGCTCTCAGATACCGCTCAATTCTCAGACAATGGACAGGAGGGCTGCTCATGACAGCGGTTGCCCTTGCTCTTGCAGGAGTCAGTATTATTCTGGCCATTATCTGGGCCAAGCAAAACCAAGCCAAGCTCAGGGTCCTGCAAAACAAACTGCTGGCTAGCGAAGAAGTTTGCCAACAACAGACTGAGCAGCTTGAAAACTACCACAGCCGTGACCAACAGCTCATTCAGAACTCTGGCGAGGCCCTCTTTATCTTTGACCAGAAAGACGGCTCTCTTCTGGAGATCAATCGTCAGGCGGAGGACCTGCTGGGCTATACCCAAGGCACCGTCACCCATCTGACCTTCAAGGTGCTCTTCTCCCGTGAACATCGTCAACGCGTCTTGCGCATGCTCAGTACCGCCATAAAAAAAGGCGAAGCAGAAGCCAGCGAAATCAAGTTTCGACGTAACGACGGCAGCCAGTTCATTGGCGAAATCAAAATCAAAACCGGTCGCATGCAAAATCGCCAGGTTGTTTATGGCAGCTTTCGAGATGTGACCCAGACAACCAACTTACAGCTTGAGCTGCGACGCCACAATCGGCACCTTTCCCTGCTCAATGAAATCTCTCACCGGGTTGCTGAAGGCCATGACCTGCCACACACCCTCGAGATCATTCTCGACGAAGTCGTCAAGAGCCTGGCTATATCGGGAGGAGGAATTTTTCTTCTGGAGCAGGGCGGCACGGAGATGAGACTGGCGCTCCATCGCAACATCCCCGACAACGTTGTTGAAGAACTTGGACGCATGCAACCAGGCCTGGGACTGGTGGGGAAAGTGGTCGAAACCGGTCGTCCACGCCTCTCCACGAACCTGCAAAAAGACCACCGCCGAGCCTCCAATGCGGTTTTTACAGACAACTGGCAAGCTTTTCTAGCCGTACCATTTATCGCCGAAGAATTGACTCTGGGAGCCCTGTTTATTTTCGACCGTGGCAACCGGGTCTTCAGTCGCGAAGATGTACGACTTATCCAGGCAATCGGCAGACAACTCGGCCCGTTGCTGAAAACGCCGAGCTCTTTAATGAGCTGCAATGGCAGCACCGGCTCAACTTCGCCAGCCTCCGCGAACTGGAACGCTCTCGAACATCATTGCGTGACAACCTGGAACAACTCGAACAAAACCACCGCACCCTGCAAGGCCTCAACGAGATGAAAAGCTCCTTCCTCTCCCTTGCCTCACACGAGCTACGCACACCGCTGACAACCATTCTTTCCGGAGCAGAATTTCTGCAGAGCCAAACAGAAGGCATGCTTGGTGAAAACGAGAGACGAGCCTTAGATGTCATCATGCGTGGCAGTCTACGCCTCAACCACATCGTTGACGATCTCCTTGAAGCCGCCCGACTCGAAGCAAAAACTCTCTATATGGCTCAGGAGACTTTCAACCCATTGCCGATGATCAATGAGCTGCTCAGCGATGTCAGGCCGAGCTGTGAAATACGCAAGCTACACCTTGAGCTGCAAGAGTTTCCCGATGACGCCGTAATTCGAGGCGATGTCCATCATCTGAAACGTGCCTTCGGCCGGTTGCTGGAAAACGCTATGAAGTTCACTCCGGAAGGTGGCTTGGTGCAGCTTGCCGGACGAACTCTGCAACAGGCAGAAGCGTCCGCTCTCACGAAACAGTTGAGGGCCT
Organism: Desulfuromonadales bacterium; assembly: GCA_030640215.1. Classification (GTDB taxonomy): domain Bacteria; phylum Desulfobacterota; class Desulfuromonadia; order Desulfuromonadales; family BM103; genus M0040. The sequence goes on along the minus strand of DAOWJU010000052.1, from coordinate 7,154 downwards.
TCTCTGAAAGCTTTTTCGACGGTGCCCTGACTGAGAGCTATCTGCAAATTTCCATCAGCGACAGCGGCATAGGCCTCGGGAAGGAAGACCAGGTCCGAATTTTTGACAAATTCCAGGAAGTCGGCGACATCTCCGGACATTCTACATCTCAAGCCAGATTCGGCGGCAAAGGAGTGGGACTCGGCCTGGCTCTGGTCAAGGGTATTGTTGAAACCCATGAGGGTCTGGTCTGGGTTGAAAGTGCCGGCCCCTCCCAAGGCAGCTGTTTTTCAGTGCTACTCCCCCTGGCCAGCCATCATGAGGGGAGATATGTGCTCGGTTAGTCCGACACCTTGCCGAGCCTTTCTGGCGATACCTTTACCGCAGCAATTGCAGGATTCTATCAGTGCCGTCCAGAGGCAGCTCCAAACCCGGATACCGGACGCTCGCTGGGTCCGCCCGAAAAACCTGCACCTGACCTTGCACTTCTTCGGCGAAATCGGAGAGGAAAGCCTTGAAAAGATCAAGGTTTCTGTGCTATCCGTTAAAGGCTGTAGACGACCTTTCATAGTTGCGGTCAAAGGACTCGGGGCCTTTCCCAATCGGCACCGGCCTCGCATCATCTGGCTCGGCCTGGAGCCCAAAGACCAGCTCAGGCAACTTCATCAGGAGTGCAGTCAAGCTCTGCATCAAGCTGGAGTTGTCACTGATACACGGCCTTATTCACCGCACTTGACTATCGGTCGCTTGCGACAATCAAAGTCTGACTTGACTGCTCTTTTCAGCACAATCGAACCGAAGCAAGTTGGCCAGTTACCAGTTGACAAGCTGGTTCTTTTTGCAAGCCGCTCGCAGCCCGGCGGCGCAGAGCATATTCCATTACTGACGGTGAACCTTGATGAAATCTAGAATTCGTAGCAGACAACCCAATGTTTCTATTGTGTGCATTCGCCCTATAAGGAGGGACAACTGATGGCAGAGAGTGATCGTAACAGAGCTATTGAACTGGCCATGGGCCAGATTGAAAAACAGTTCGGCAAAGGCAGCATCATGCGTCTCGGTGAAGACACGGTCCTGCCGGATATCAAATCAATTTCCACCGGCTCCTTAAGTCTGAACATTGCGCTCGGCATCGGCGGTGTGCCCTGCGGGCGGATTGTCGAAATCTACGGCCCTGAATCTTCAGGGAAGACCACACTGGCCCTGCATATTGCTGCTGAAGCTCAGAAAACCGGCGGTGTTGCGGCTTTTGTTGATGCAGAGCACGCCCTGGATGTTCGTTACGCAAAACAACTCGGTGTCGACATCGATGAGCTGCTCATATCACAACCGGATACCGGCGAGCAGGCGCTTGAGATTGTCGAAGTCCTCGTCCGTAGCGGTGCCATCGATGTACTGGTGATTGACTCGGTTGCCGCACTTGTGCCGCGTGCAGAGATCGAAGGCGACATGGGCGACTCACATATGGGCCTGCAGGCCAGGCTCATGTCTCAGGCTTTGCGCAAGCTGACAGGGACCATCAGCAAATCGAACTGCTGCGTAATTTTCATCAACCAGATCCGTATGAAGATTGGGGTTATGTTCGGCAATCCGGAGACCACGACCGGCGGCAACGCCTTGAAATTTTACTCTTCCATACGCATGGACATCCGCCGGATCGCCGCCCTCAAACAGGGTCAGGACGTCATCGGTAACCGCACCAGGGTAAAAGTCGTCAAAAACAAAGTGGCACCCCCCTTCAAGGAAGCAGAATTTGACATTATGTACGGCATCGGCATTTCTCACGTAGGCGACCTGGTCGATCTGGGTGTCGAATGCAACATTGTTGAGAAGAGCGGCTCCTGGTTCTCCTACGGTGAAGAGCGTATCGGTCAAGGTCGAGAGAATGCCAAGCAATATCTGACCGAGCACCCTGAGACAGCAGCTGAAATTGAAGCGAAGGTCCTCGATCATTACGGCCTTAACCCTGCAGGCGCACCGTCTGAAGGAGAATAATTCATGGAACTCAATGAAATCTTGTCCGTTGGTCTGAAATCGGGAGCCTCCGACATCCACCTCAAAGCGGGTCTGCCACCGATTTACCGCATCGACGGTACGCTGCGTCCGCTGCCGAAAGCACCACGGATCAGTCCGGAGCAAACCGAGCAGATCGTTGATGAGATCATGAACGATATGCAGAGAGAACGCTTTGAGACCGCCTACGAGGTGGACCTGGCCTACGGGGTCCCCGGACTGGGGCGCTTCCGTGTCAACGCCTTTACCCAGCGCGGCTCGATTTCACTGGTATTCCGTGCCATTCCGTTTGACATCAAAAGCCTCGACGACCTGATGCTGCCGCCGGTTATCAAAAAAATGTCCATGGCCCAACGCGGCCTGATCCTGGTGACCGGCGCCACCGGTTCCGGCAAATCGACCACTCTTGCCGCCTTGATCGACTACATCAACACCAACCGCAAATCGCACATCGTTACGATTGAGGATCCGATCGAATTCCTGCATCGCGACAAGAAAAGCATCATAAACCAGCGCGAGGTTGGTTCCGACACCAAGGGCTTTCAACCCGCCCTGAAATCGGCCTTGCGCCAGGATCCCGACGTTATCCTGGTCGGTGAGATGCGCGACCACGAGACGATTGAGACAGCCCTGACGGCAGCAGAGACCGGTCACCTGGTGCTCTCTACCTTGCATACCATTGATGCCACAGAGACGGTCAACCGGATTATCTCGGTCTTTCCGCCCTTCCAGCAGCGCCAGATGCGTATCCAGTTGGCAGCGGTCTTGCGCGGCGTTATTTCCATGCGCCTGGTGCCGAGGCTCGACGGCAAAGGCCGCGTTCCGGCGGTCGAAGTCATGGTAGCGTCAGCTCGCGTTCGCCAGATGATCGACGATAAGGAACAGACCAAGGCGTTGCCGGAAGCAATCCAGCAGGGCTTTGAGTCCTACGGCATGCAGACCTTTGACCAGTCGTTGATGGGTCTTCTCAAGAAGAAGATGATCAGCTTCGAGGAAGCTTTGCGGCAATGCTCCAATCCGGACGACTTCAAGCTCAAGATGTCCGGCGTCTCATCGACTTCGGATCTTTCCTGGGATGCCTTCGACGGCACCGACGAGAAAGTTGACGAATAGCCCTGAACAGAAAACAGACCGGAGCGACCCCTGGCCAAGAGCGTTGCGACTATTAACCGGCCGCGACTACAGTCAGGCGGAATTGCGCCGACGTTTGCTGGAGAAAGGCTTTGCCGAGACGCGCATCGATGATGCTTTACAGCGCTGTCTTGAGCTCGGCTACCTCGATGATGCCCGCTACGCTCTGAGCCGGGCAACCAGCCTGATGAGCCGGGGCCGTGCCGTCGGCTCCCGTATTCTGCTTGACCTGAAACAACGCGGCATCAGCAACGAGTTGGCCTGTCAGGCTTTAGAGCAGGCTCGCGAGCTTTGCGACGAAGAAGAGTTACTAAGATCGCTTTTACAACGGCGATTTCCTGATTTCAACTACAACTCGGCGCCAGCCAAAGAAAAGCGGCGAGTTGTACATTTCCTCCAGCGACGCGGCTTTACCATCAGCTGCATCATGGATAAATTGACACGGAAAGGTTTAGAGACAGACGATGAGAACCACCACGACGAAATCCACCATGATAAAGGCCGCCCCGATAAAGACCGGTAGTGAAATACGTCAACTCTTTCTGCAGTTTTTTGCAGATCGCGGCCATACGATCGTAGACTCCTCCTCTCTGGTACCGCACAACGACCCGACCCTGCTCTTCACCAATGCCGGCATGAACCAGTTCAAGGACTGCTTCCTCGGTCAGGAAAAACGGTCCTACGTTCGTGCCACTACCTCACAGAAGTGCGTCCGTGCTGGCGGCAAGCACAACGACCTGGAGAATGTCGGTCGTACCGCCCGTCACCACACCTTTTTCGAGATGCTCGGCAATTTCTCCTTCGGTGATTACTTTAAGAAAGAGGCGATTGCCTACGCCTGGGAATTTCTCACTGTTGATATGGGCATCGACAAAAACCGCCTCTACGTCTCCGTCTATACCACTGACGACGAAGCAGCCGATATCTGGCATGAACAGGAAGGGGTTCCCCGCGAGCGGATTTTCCGTTTTGAGGAGGATAACTTCTGGTCCATGGGCGACACCGGCCCCTGCGGTCCCTGCTCGGAAATTTTTTACGACAACGGCGCTGAAATCGGCTGCGATTCTCCAGGCTGTACCGTCGGTTGCGACTGCGACCGTTACATGGAGATCTGGAACAACGTCTTCATGCAGTTCAACCGTCAGCCAGACGGTGAACTGGTGCCACTGCCGAAACCGGCCGTCGATACCGGCATGGGGTTGGAGCGACTCACCACTGTCATGCAAGGTGTTCAGTCAAACTACGACACCAACCTGATGCGCGACATCATCGGCTATATCGAAAAGCTTTCCGGCAAAACCTACGGCGACAATCCCGAGGATGATGTTTCGATGCGAGTCATGACTGATCACAGTCGAGCCACCGCTTACCTGATTGCTGATGGCGTCATGCCAAGTAACGAAGGCCGTGGTTATGTGCTGCGCCGCATCATGCGCCGTGCCATGCGGCATGCCAAGATGCTCGGCTTTGCTGACCCGGTTCTCTACAAAACCGCAGTTTTCGTCCTCGAATTTATGGTCGAAGCCTATCCACAGGAAGCCGAACGTAAGAACTTTGTCGCCAAAATCGTCGAGAAGGAAGAAGAACGCTTTATCCAGACTCTCGACAACGGCCTGCGCATTCTCAACGAAGAGGTCGAAAAGCTGCGTCAGAAACAGTCAACAATCATTCCCGGCGATGTGCTTTTCAAACTCTACGACACCTACGGGTTCCCGACCGATCTGACGGCCGATATCGTTGAAGCGCAAGGCTTTACCATTGATGAAGCCGGGTTCGAAACCTGTATGGAAGAACAACGTCGGAAGGCTCGTGCACACTGGAAAGGCTCCGGCGAAGAGGCGATAGGCGCTGTTTACCGGCAACTGATCGAGCAGAATCATACGGTGAGCTTCTGCGGTTATGATGAGCTACAGGCAACCAGTCGCATCGCAGCGATCCTGCACGATGGCGAACAGGTCAGTCAAGCCAACGCCGGTGAACTGGTAGAGGTCATTACCGAATCGACACCTTTCTACGGCGAATCGGGTGGCCAGGCTGGTGATCTCGGCACGATCAGAGCCTCGGGTCTTAAGATCGAAATCACTGATACGAGAAAACCGCTGCCGGAACTGATTGTTCACGTCGGCAAGGTTATCGAAGGCACCCTGATAATTGGCCAGGAGGTGGAACTTAAAGTTGATGTTGCAGCACGTCAAGCAACCGCTCTGAACCACACCTCAACCCACATTCTGCATGCTGTGCTGGTCGAAGTTCTCGGTGATCACGTCAAGCAAGCAGGTTCGCTGGTTGCCCCGGAGCGTCTGCGCTTCGACTTCAGTCATTTTACGGCAATTACTCCAGAGGAGCTGCGCCGCATCGAAACCGAGGTCAATCGCCGCATCCGCGAAAATCGTTGCGTGGAGACCCGGGAGATGGCCGCCGATGAGGCGGTTGCCGCAGGGGCAACGGCTCTCTTTGGTGAAAAGTACGGTGAGCGCGTCCGAGTCGTCAATCTTGGCGATTTCAGCATGGAACTCTGTGGCGGCACCCACACTGCCGCTGCCGGCGATATCGGCCTCTTTAAAATCATCCAGGAAGCAGGCATCGCCGCTGGCGTTCGCCGCATTGAAGCCGCCACCGGAACCCGTGCCTTAAACCTGGTGCAGCAGCAGGAGGATTCCATCGGCCGTATGGCTGGCCTGGTAAAAAGCGACCGCCCGCAACTCGAAAACCGCCTGGTAAAAATGGTGGAGCGCCAGAAAGAATTGGAGCGCGAGCTGGCCACTCTGGAAAGCCGACTGAAAGCTGGTCAGGCCGATGATATAATGGGTCAAACTCAGGAAGTCGACGGCGTCAAGCTACTCGCCGCGGTAGTAGACTCTACAGACGGTAAAGGTTTGCGGGAAATGGCCGATAAACTGCGCGACAAGATCGGCTCAGGCATTGTCGCCATAGGCTGTCCCCATGAAGGCAAGGTCAACCTGCTGGTCGCGGTCACAGCTGATCTGACCGGACAGCTGCACGCTGGCAAGCTCGTGGCTGTCTTGGCCGCTGAGGTTGGTGGGCGTGGTGGCGGCCGACCAGATCTAGCCCAGGCAGGCGGCAGCCAGCCGGAGAAGCTGGCCGAAGCCTTAAGCAAGGTAGCCGATCTGGTCAAAAGCACTTTGAGCAGCTAGGACCTTGTACACTTTAAAATGACTTGGCCAACGGTATACTAGCGGAGTAAGAATGCGACTGGAAATTCGGGAAGAGCCCCAGCTCTTGCAGCAGGCGGAAACGCCGACGGTTCTCATTGTTGATGATGAGGCAATCATCCGCGATCTCTGCGCCCGGATATTAAAGGACTATCGCATTCTCCAGGCTGAGAATGGTCAGGAGGCTTTGCGGGTTCTGGATCACCAGACCGTAGACCTGATCCTGGTCGACATCATGATGCCGATCATGAATGGACTTGACCTGCTGCAAAAGGTCAAGGAGCAGAACCCGGAACAGCTGGTCATTGTCATGACCGGATACGCCGACAAAGACATTATCCTGCGGGCTCTCAAGGCCCATGCTGATGACTTTATCCAAAAGCCGATCAACCTGCTTCAGCTCAAAACTGCTATCGAAAAGGCTCTGGAGAAAAAAGCTCTGCGAAGTGAATTGATGCAACTCAAACAACTTGATCGCATCAAGTCAGATTTCCTCGGCCTTATTTCCCATAAACTACGAACTCCAACAACCTCAATTTCCCTCTTCATTCAGAATCTTGCCAGCGGCACTTTTGACCTTGAGGATCCGGAATTTGCTTCCGCGGTCGACGCTATCCGTGAAGAGTCTGAATACCTCGCTTACCTGATCAAGGACTTGCTCTACTACAGCGACATTATTCTGCAGGACAACTCCGAAAAGGCTTCCTGGCAGGATCTGCAGGAAATTGCCATTGCCGTTCTGGCTGAAAAACGCGCATTCGCCAAGAAAAAAGGGCTGACTCTGCACAACAGATTGGCAGGCGACTGGCCAGAGGTCATCGTTGATCGTCGCCGCATTGCTTTTGCCTTGAATGCACT
>DAOWJU010000119.1 GCA_030640215.1 Desulfuromonadales bacterium | reverse complement strand
GCCCTGGAGAAAATCACAGGTGCGGTTGCCGAGACGACCAGTGCGGCGAGTGAGATCAAGCTGATGACCCAGCAGCAGACCACAGCCAGCGAGCAGATGACGGAGACGATTGTCGAAGTCCGCGATGTCGCGGTACAGGTTGCGGCAAGTACCCAAGAGACAACCCAGTCGATCTCGGAGCTGACCTCCTTGGCGGAGCGCCTGCAGGATCTGGTCGAGGAAGATCTGTTGAGCCAGGCCAAGAGTCGTGCCCAGTCCAGTGCCCGGGAGTTGGAGCGGATCTTAACGGAGTCAGTGGCGAGTGGAAAATTCACAGTTGCTGATCTCTTCGATGAGAATTACCAGCTGATTGCCGATACCAATCCAAAGAAATATCACACCAAGTATGATAGCTACCTGGATCAGGCCATTCAGGCTTTTGAGGATGCTCTGCTGGAGGACAACCATGTCGTCTATGCGGTTCTTACTGATCGTAACGGCTATGTGCCGACGCACAATAGCCGCTATACCCAACCGTTGACCGGGGATATCGAAAAGGACAAGCTTGGTAATCGTACCAAGCGGATCTTCGATGATCCTGTCGGCCTGGGTGCAGCTCATTACGATGGTGCTGATGGCAAGGGCTATCTGCAGCAGGTTTACGAGCGTGATACCGGGGAGAAAATGTGGGATATCAGCGCCCCGGTTTTCGTCAATGGCAGGCACTGGGGTGGTTTTCGAATTGGTTATCAGATGGATTAATCTTACTGTTGGAAGTGTCGCCTTTTTTAAAAACCAGCCATGCGAGTGAGATGAAAAAAAGTAAGTACGTTGACATATTTATCCGTGAAGCGGAAGAGCATCTTGAGGCGTTGCGCAAGGGTATTCTTGCTCTTGAAAAAGAGGGCCTGAGCGAAGCGCAGCTGAATGAATTGCTGCGCAGTACTCATACTCTCAAAGGTTCGGCCAACATGGTTGACCTGGTCGAACTTGCCGGGGTTGCTCATCGTATGGAGGATCTTCTCAAGGATCTGCAAAGTGGCGAGCTGGAGTTCAGCTCGGATCTGGTTGACGTTCTGCTGGTTGCCACTGATGCGGTTGAAGCTTTGATGGCGCAAGCTCAATCGGCTGGCGGGATCAGTGTCAATGTCGATAGTGTGGTCAAAGCCCTGGAGTCCGGAAATCTTGCTGAAGATGAGGCTCAGGCAGACATCTCGCCGGATTATGCAGGGACTGAGCGTCGGACTTCGGTGCGGGCAAGTGTGGAGCGTCTGGATCAGCTGGTTAACCGCATGGGCGAAATTCTGCTCAGCCAGAAAGCGATGGGTGCACGACAGCAACAGATGACGAAGCTGTTGAACCAGATGGACAGTTCAATGGGTCGCTTGCAGGACGCTGATGATCATTCACTGAAGTCTCTGCGCAGCAATATGGTGAATCTGATCAATGATTTTGAACGAGACCGGCTGCAACTTGGTTATCAGGCTGAAGATGTTTATCAGCGGACTATGGAGCTTCGGTTGCTGCCGCTGGCAACCGCCACAGATGATTTTGAACGTTCACTACGCAATCTGGCCCGTAACCTGAAAAAAGAAGTGAACTTTATCGTGCAGGGTCAGGATGTGGAGCTTGACCGGAACATGCTTGATGCGATCAAGCCGATCCTGCTGCATGTCCTTAATAATGCCATCGATCATGGTATTGAAGACCCTGACACACGGGTGCGCTCAGGCAAGCCCAAGGCTGGGCAGATTACCCTTCAGGCCCAATACGAAGGGAGCTTTATCCAGGTTACGGTACGGGATGATGGCCAGGGTCTGGATCCGGAAAAGATTCGCTCGACTGCAGTCAAACGCGGGGTTCTTGACGCAGAGGCGGCTGCGGCAATGTCGGATGAAGCGGTGATTTACCTGGTCTTCGAGCCGGGTTTTTCAACCCGTGAGTTCATCACAGACGTTTCCGGGCGCGGGGTTGGTCTGGATGTGGTCAAGTCCAATCTGGATCAGGTTAAGGGAAATCTTTCCCTGCATTCCGAAATTGGCGTCGGCACAGAACTGGTTTTAAGATTACCTTTAAGTATGGCCATCTTTACCGGTCTGCTGGTCGAGTGTGGTGGCGAAACCTATGTTTTCCCTCAGCACTATGTTGCCGAAGCCCTGCGTGTTTCACCCCGCGATATCCTCGAAGAGATGGGCCGGGAAGTTGTTCGGCTTAGAGACAAATCGATCCCTTTGAACAGCTTGTCACAGTTCCTGGAGCAGGAACAGACGGCACAGATTACCAGTCGGCTGACGGTCCTGGTCTTAAGCTTTCGCGAACAGACCATGGGTTTGCTGGTTGACCAAACCCTTGGTTTACAGGAGGTGGTGGTTAAGGATCTTGGCTGCCAGCTGAAAAGTCTTGAGTACGTCTCTGGTTCGACAATTCTGGGTGATGGCAACCCGGCCTTGATTGTTTCGGTTGCGGATCTCTTTGCGGCTGGCCAGAATCGACAGGCGTTACAGTTACGCCAGAACTATGAAAACGAACAGAATAAAGCCAAACGTGGCCGTGTTCTGGTGGTTGATGATTCGATTACCACTCGCACCATGGAAAAAAATATCCTCGAAACCAATGACTACGAAGTTGTCGTTGCCGTGTCCGGGTTTGATGCTCTCGACAAGCTGAATGCCGGTCGTTTCGATCTCATGGTCAGTGATGTGGAGATGCCGGGGATGACCGGCTTTGAACTGACCAAAAAAGTTCGCCAGCGTGAAGACACCCGCGATCTGCCTGTGATCATCGTCTCTTCTCTGGCTTCTGATGAACACCGGCGACAGGGCATGAATGCTGGTGCCCAGGCTTATATTGTCAAAGGCAATTTCCAGCAGGGCGTTCTGTTGGATACTGTTGAAACCCTGATCTCTTGAAAATCTTATGATTCGAATTCTTATAGCTGATGATTCCGAACTGACCCGGGTGGTCCTGCGTGATCTCCTCTCAGAGGATCCCGACGTCGAAGTTGTCGGTGAGGTAAGTGATGGTCGTGCAGCGGTAGAGCAGACCGCAAAGCTCACACCAGACCTTGTCATCATGGATGTCATGATGCCGATCATGGGTGGTTTGGAGGCGGTTGCGGAAATCATGGCGGCGACGCCAACGCCAATTCTGATGCTTTCCGCCAATACCGATCCGCACGACAGTCGCGGGGCCTTTGCCGCAATCAAGCTCGGCGCTCTTGATGTGATGGCAAAGCCTTCAGGAGTGGTGACTGAGGCTTTTTCGCAGATTGCCAGACAACTGGTTGCCAAGGTCAAAAGCCTCAGCCGTATCCGGGTTATTCACCACTATCGTGCGCTACGCCCCAAAATAGAGAAAGCAACGGTTCCTTTCTCCCCGGATGCCCCTTTACCCCCGGGGCCACGGCGGATTCTGGCGATTGGTGCTTCTACCGGTGGCCCGAAGGCTGTGCTCCATTTACTCCAGGAACTCCCTGAAAACCTGCCTGCGGCAGTCTTGATCGTTCAGCATATTGCTGACGGTTTCGCCCCCGGTTTTGCTGATTGGCTGGATCGTGAATCAGATCTGCCGGTTCGTTTAGCCGGGCCTGGCAATGAATTGCAGGCGGGTACGATTCTGGTTGCTCCTAACAGTGCTCATCTGACTGTTCAGTCGAATCGGATTGTTCTGCAAGATTCACCGCCATTACATAACTGTCGTCCGGCAGTGGATGCTCTTTTCAACTCTCTGGCGGATCAAGGCCTGGCGGCTGAAACGGTGGCGGTGCTTTTGACCGGCATGGGCAACGATGGTGCGGACGGGTTGAAGTCTTTGCGTAAACAGGGCGCTTATACCATCGCCCAGGACGAAGCCAGCAGTGCGATTTTCGGTATGCCCAAAACGGCAATCGAACGGGGTGCTGTGACCCAGGTCTTGCCGCTGGAACATATCACGGAGGTTGTCTGTCGTTTATTCGTCAGCTGAGTACTTTTCCTGTTGGCTGTTCTGTGCTATGAAAGGCGCTCACTGCAAAAAGCACGATTGAATAGACTTCCGGAGAAGACATTATGCCGTTACGTGTTTATAATACACAGTCAGGTAAGAAAGAAGAATTCCAGCCACTTGTTCCCGGCAAGGTAGGGATGTATGTCTGTGGAGTGACGGTTTACGATTATTGTCATATCGGCCACGCCCGGGCCAATATCGTCTTTGATATCGTCTATCGATATCTGCAATACAGCAACTATGATGTCACTTACGTGCGCAATTACACCGACGTTGATGACAAGATTATCGCTCGCGCCAACGAGCGCGGTATCTCCAGCCAGGAGCTTGCCGAAGAATTTATCCAGGCGTTTGATGAAGATATGGCCGCACTCGGTTTACGCAAACCGACTCATGAGCCGAAAGCAACGGCCTATATGGAGCAGATCATTGCCCTGGTAGAACAGTTAATTGATAAGGACATGGCTTATGAATCAGCGGGTGATGTCTATTACAGCGTTGATAAATTTCCTTCTTACCTGAAACTTTCCAAACGCAATATGGAGGAAATGCTGGCTGGTGCGCGGATTGCTCCCGGTGAGCTGAAACGCAATCCGATGGACTTTGCGCTTTGGAAAAGTGCCAAGCCTGGTGAGCCGAGCTGGGAATCTCCCTGGGGGGCTGGTCGGCCCGGCTGGCATATCGAATGTTCGGCAATGAGTTCGGCTCTGTTAGGTACGTCTTTCGATATCCACGGTGGTGGTCGTGACCTGATCTTCCCGCACCACGAAAATGAAATTGCCCAGTCAGAGGCGGCCTCAGGCAAACCTTTTGTCAAATACTGGTTACACAACGGCTTCGTCAATGTCGATCAGGAGAAGATGAGCAAGTCGCTGGGTAACTTTTTTACGATTCGCGATATTCTGAAAAGTTACGATCCGGAAGTGGTCAGATTCTTTAACCTGACCGCTCATTACCGCTCACCGATCGATTTTTCTGACCAGAACCTGGAGGAAGCACGCATTGGTTTAAGCCGCTTTTACGAGGCGTTGGCTCAGCTCGACAAAGCCCTCGCCAAAGCGGATACGAACGCGGAATCAGGTGCTGTGGCGGCAGCCCTGGCTGAACCGGTGGAACGCCTGGTCCAGCTTGAAGAGCGTTTTCGTAGTGCTATGGATGACGACTTCAATACCGCCCTGGCAATAGCTAACATGTTCGACGCCGTGCGGGCGATTAATCGCATTCTGGCAGAAGCAAGTCATCTGAATGGTCAACTCCAGGCAATCCTCGCCAAAGGTCGGGATGATCTGCTGAAAGTTGGTGATGTGCTGGGCCTGTTCGGCTCGAACCCGGCGGCTTGGTTGGCTCGCAGTGCCCAAGAGGGACTCTCCGAGTCCGGATTGAGTGCCGCAGATATTGACGCCCTGATCGTAGAGCGCCGTCAAGCCCGTGCAAATCGGGATTTTGCCCGGGCGGACCAGATCCGTGATGAACTGGCTGCCAAGGGTGTGTTGTTGCTGGATGGTCCGGAAGGAACAAACTGGAAAATGAAATAATTGTGGTTTCTATGTATTGGAGGTTTCTATGGCGAAAAAAATTCTGATAGTTGATGATTCCCCGTCGGTTCTGGCGATCCTTGAGGATATGCTGGATGAACTCGGTTATGAAGCTGCAACGGCCACTAATGGCAAGCAGGCCTGTCAGTTGCTTGAAACCAACCGTTACGATCTGATCATTACTGACTTGACCATGCCGATTATGGACGGGATTGTCTTTGTGCAGACCGCAAAGCAGATGCCGAACTGTAAATTTGTACCGATTGTCATGCTCTCTTCGGAAGAAGATGAAGCCAAGATTGCCGAAGCCAAACAGGTCGGCATCTCCACATTCCTGCGTAAGCCGGTTAAAGAGATTCAGTTGAAGACCATTCTCCAGGTCGTCCTCGGTTCCTGATATCTCCCCTGATGTATGGCCAAATTTGTTCTAAAGACCGATTATAAACCGCAAGGTGATCAGCCGCAGGCGATTGCTGAACTAGTCGATGGAATCCGACGCGGCGATCTCCATCAGGTTTTACTCGGTGTTACCGGCTCGGGTAAAACCTTCACCATGGCCAATGTGGTGATGGCCGTACAACGACCCACCCTGATTCTTGCCCCCAACAAGACTCTGGCCGCGCAGCTATACGCTGAGTTCAAAGAGCTCTTCCCTGATAATGCGGTCGAGTATTTTGTCTCCTATTACGACTATTATCAGCCTGAAGCCTACGTTCCGACCACAGACACCTACATTGAAAAGGATTCCTCGATTAACGAGGAGATCGATAAGCTGCGGCATAGCGCTACCCGCAGCCTCTTGACCCGGCGTGATGTTCTGATCGTCGCTTCGGTCTCCTGTATTTATGGTCTTGGCTCACCGGAAGCTTATCATGGTCTGTTGATCCGCCTTGAACAGGGTATGGAGCTCGATCGTAACCAGCTGTTGCGCCGGCTGGTCGATATTCAGTACAGCCGTAACGACATCGACTTCCATCGCGGCAGCTTTCGCGTGCGTGGTGATACGGTAGAAGTCTTTCCGGCCTACGAGGAAGATCGTGCTTTGCGTATTGAATTCTTCGGTGACGAGATTGAGGCGATCAGTGAGATTGACCCCTTACGCGGCAAGGTTATTGATCGTCTGCCAGCAACGGCAATTTTCCCCGCCAGTCATTACGTTGCGACCAAGCCGACCCTGGATCAGGCGATCGGCAAGATTCAGGATGAATTGCTTGAGAGGATCCAGCTTCTGCGTGAGCAGAATCGTCTGGTGGAGGCCCAGCGAATTGAGCAACGCACCCTCTTTGATATCGAAATGATGGAGGAGATGGGCTTCTGTCAGGGGATCGAAAACTATTCTCGCTATCTGGACTGCCGTCAGGCAGGAACGCCCCCGGCGACTCTTTTCGATTACTTCCCGGATGATGCATTGCTTTTTATCGATGAAAGTCATGTGACCGTATCGCAGATCGGTG
>DAOWJU010000280.1 GCA_030640215.1 Desulfuromonadales bacterium | reverse complement strand
GTCAAGCAGTTAACCCGTCGCGGCGACACGGTGTTTGCAATGGGAGAACAAAAGCGCATCTATGCAATCGACATGCATGATCCTTTGCACCCTGCCGTATCGACTGTTGTTGAAGAGGCAAACCACTCCGCAAAGCTTATGACGCAGAATGATCATCTTTATTATTTCACCAAGAATGGCTATTTGCGAGTTTTCGATCCTCCGGCTTTTTCTCCTTCGTTTAGTGATTCCTGGGAGCTTATGGTTATGCAAGGCGAATTAGTGCCGATGCAAGTTGGTGATGGTTTCACCTTGTTAGGTGAAAGCCAGAATTCGCTACCAGCAGCTGTTACTGATGTCCAGACGCTGCCCGATCAGACAAAAATCACTGATAAACTCTTTTGGCGAGGGTTTCTGGTTGTTCTGAACGAAGATGGCTTGCTGCAGTTCTTTCGCAAGGGCAAGAACGACTCGCTGGAATTGCAAGAAAGCTTGCCGTTACCGCCTGCCCAACGTTGGCTGGCTGCATCCGGCAACCGTCTTTATGTCGGCGGTGAAGCAACGATTAACGTTATTGCCGAAGGTGAAACCGGTCATTTCGTTTTTTCCGGCCAGCTTGAATTCCCTGGTGCAGAATCCTGGGATGGTCTCGTCGTGCAAAAAACGTTGTGTGTTGCCTCTGGGAAAGAGGGCGTTTTGTGCTTTTCTATCGAAGACCCGGATCAGCTTGTCGCAAGTCTCGATTGGATGATCCCCCAGCAGCTGGAACCTCTGGTTGATGTGCGACTGTTGGCTCGTTCTGGAAGTAACAGAGTACTGGCTGCTGCGGGCTCAGCTGGTCTGCTTAGCGGGCGGGTAGGCTATGGTGGACAGCTTGAATTTGATGGTTTTATGAACTTTGCTGAACCGATCTATGCTCTTGCCGTGATTGAAGGTTTTTGCTTGGTCTCAACCGGAAACGATATTCGCGTTATCGACATAAGGGACAGTGGTTCGTTACAGAACCTCGGTAAAATTGCTTTCCCGGGAGTCACCCGGTTTGCTGTTGCCTCCCCTGATTTGTGGGCAGGTTATGTGCCGGGGGTCGGTTGGTCGGTGTTGCCTGCGCCGCGGATTGTTTTGCCCGGAGAAATGGAACGTCTTCGCATTGACCGAGTCACAGGGTCGTCAGAACTTCCTCATGATCGGTATCGGCTTAAACTTTTTAACGATCACGACGTTATAACTGCCCCGGATATCCTGATTCTCGCTGCTTTGCCTGATGACAGAAACAACGGAGCAACCCATGGTCTTCAATAACTCCGGAGCCTTCAGTAAAGCCTTACTGATTCTGCTCTATCTCCTCGTGGTCGCATTTCTGATTACCTTGATCATACGTGAGCATCAGGGGGGTAAACCACTTTTCTCCCTGTCACATGTCTCTGCAGAAAAGGATGAAAAGCCTGCTGTCGTGTCCATTTATGGAACAGGCTTTCATCCCGGCATCAGGGCTGTCATGGCTGAGAACCTGGTCAATGAAGAGGCCTTGCTCTGGCAGCAGCTGATCGGGGTCTCTGCAAAATCTGTTGATGTTAAAAATGATCTTGCTCTGGTTACATGTTATGGAAAAAAACTTGTGACTATTCGCTTTCATAAAGACCAGAGACCAGAGATCCTGGGCTCTCTTGAAATGCCTGGTCCTGTCAAGCATTTCAAAATTGTTGGTGACCAGGCTCTAGTTGGCATGCAGCGTCATGCAGGCTTTTATCTGGTTGATTTGCAAGATCCAGAGGTATTGAAGCTCGGCAGACACTTCCCTGTGTCTGGCTTGGCGACAAGCATGGTGGTCGATCAAGATATGGTTTATTTCACAGACCTTTACCAGGGAGTTGGCCGAATCGATCTCTCCGCAGAGAATCCTGCGCTGGAGATGCTCGCTTCCATAAAGTCCCCCTGGCGGATTGCTCTGCAGGATAATCGACTGGTTGTCGGCACCTTAAAGGGCCGAGTGTATCTCTTTGATATCACTCGAGATGGACAACTGCTTGAGGCTGGACGTCTCGATTATCCGGTCAATGTGCGGGGGCTTGCTTTTGTCGATGAGCGTCTTGCTGTTACTTTAGCCGATGACAGATTGCTCCTGCTCAACTTGTCGACCTGGCCGAGGTTGAATAATCCTGTACAGTTAACACTTCCCGGCAGCCCATTACTGCTTGAACGGATTCCTGGTCGTGCAAGTCTTGCTGTCAGCTTGATTGCCGGTGGCATGGCGATGATCGATGTCAGTCAGCCAGGGGTGCCAAGGCTTAGTGGCTACCTGAAAAAACCGAAAACTTTTTTAGGAATGAAGCTGCAGTCGGAAAGCTTTTGGGGCGTCAGCAGGGATGGGCTGGAGATATTCTCCCTCGAAAAAATTGCCGGGAAAGAATACTCGTTGCTGGCAACAGAGGCCATGATTAATCAGGAGCGTTATAAACTACATTCATGGAACGATCATGTCTATGGTTACCGAAAAAATTACTTAGTAGATTTTGGGAAAAAAGCCATAACGGAGACGCATTCAGCAAGCCGGTTCATGGCCATTGCAGGAGAAGTCGGTGTCAGTATCTTTGAACAACGTGAAAATAACCAGGTTCAAAGAGTTGGCTCACTGGTTTCAATGGAAGGGGCAAGAGATGCACTTTTCCGTGGTGGTTACTTATATATTGTCCATCAGGACGGTTTACGTATCCTCTCCGGTTCCCGACCCGAAGAACTGGTTGTTACCAGTGACCTGCAACTATCGGGAAGACCTTGGCAGCTTGATCTTCTGGACTCCGGGTATCTGCTCATCACCACCCGTTATGAAGGATTTCTGGTAGTGGATGTCAATAATCCTCAACAGCCGGTACAGGTTGCAAGTATGACCTCGCCCAAGCATCTCCAGTCGATCAATACTATTCAGGACATTCTGGTTGATGGCCAGCGAGCCTATATCTCGCAGGGTGCAGGAGGAGTGCAGGTTGTCGATATGAGCTCTCCGTCCCGTCCTCAACTCATGCAGATTATCGATACTCCTGGCCAAGCGAAACGTATGATTCTCTACGATGACCTGCTGTTGGTTGCCGATGGAGAGAAAGGCTTTTTTATGATTGACGTTAAAGATCCTGATGGTGCTTTACCCATCGGGACTGTGCCTACGCCATTACGAATTGATCATCTTGCTGTGGTGAACGACGGCCTGATTGCCAGCAGTCATCCGGGGGGGACGATGAAGTTGCCCCTGCCACAGCGGATGAAGAATCTGCAAATGGTCAATGAAGGTGAAATGCGTGTTGATGTGGAAGTCGTTAAAAAGGGGGAGTATGCCTATCTCTACGATGTGAAGGTCTCAAGGCAGATGGAGATAAGCATTCAGTAAAGTGGCAGACTTTAGAAAATGTAGGTCATGCCGAGCCAGAACTGGCGGCCAAGTTCGTAGTTGCCGGCGTAATTGCCGATCTCTGGCGTGCGATCAAAGACGTTGTTGACTGCCAGGGAAAGGACCCTTGCCTGCTCCCGATAGACTCTCTGCTCCCAATCGAGGCGCCAGTCGCAT
>DAOWJU010000026.1 GCA_030640215.1 Desulfuromonadales bacterium | reverse complement strand
ACTGACCGTCCGCCATCACAGGTAGGACAAAGACTGCCGTCCGCAGCCGCCGAGAAACCAACCGGGCCACTCGGCAAAGGACCGAAACAATCGGCACAATGTTGCAGATGGGGGACGTAACCCGCGAGAGAAAGCATGCGGATTTCCAGCAGAAGACGTGCTTCAACCGAGTAACCCTCGCTATCGAGGTGATCAAGAAAAGCCCGCAACAACTGAAAGACCTCAACGCCAATTCCTGACTCATCAAAGAGTACTTCGGTCAGTTCACAACCGTAGCCAGCCAACGTCAAGGTTTCCAGATCACGCCGCAGCCCGGAACGCAGATTGACGAGTTCGGCATCACGCAGACTAATCAGCCCGCCCGAACTACGTGCGCTCCAATGCAATTGCACTTCAGCAAAGGGCTCAAGAGCAGCGCCAAAACGTTTGCGGCTCTTGCGTGCCGCACGAGCAAAGCCCTTGAGACGACCATAATCGGGAGTCAGGAAGGTTACGATGCGATCAGCTTCACCGTAATTGGTGTGATGGAGGATGATGGCCTGGGAGATATTCGGATTCATGAAACACGTCTCAGTAAAAAGGAAAAGGGGAAAGGTTAAAAGAAGAAAGCCCTAAACAGTTTCCCTTTTCCCATTTTACATTTCACAGTCTAACGCAAGAAAGAGATGAAAGCCGTCGCTGTAGCGAAGTAGATAAGAATACCGGTGATATCGTTAGCAGTTTGCACAAAAGGCATCGAGGCAATCGCCGGATCAATGCCGAGCTTTTTGAAAGCAGCCGGAGCAATCACCCCCATCGATGAGGCAACGACCATCGCCACCACCATGGCCAGACCAACAACCAGACCCAGATATGGATTACCGTGCCAAGCCCAGGCGACCAGGCCGACTGTCACACCACAAACGCTACCCATAATCAGACCAACCCGCACCTCTTTCAAAAAGACCTGGCGCAACATGGTAAAATCGATCCGCCCGGTGGCAAAGCCACGTACCATAATCGTTGCCGACTGACCACCGACATTACCACCCATACCAGTGATGACGGGAACAAATGAGATCAGAGCAATCACTTCCTTGAGAGTCACTTTGAAGCGCCACATCAGGTAACCAGTCATCACGCCGCCGAACAGGTTAACCAAGAGCCACGGCAGACGCAGACTGGCAATTTTGAATGCCTTGTAGCCATAGAGGAGCTCTTCCTCGCTGGCACCTGCCATTTTGTAGATATCCTCGGTGGCCTCCTGGCGGAGCACATCGATAATGTCATCAACCGTGATGATGCCCTTCAGGCTGTTCATTTCATCGACAACCGGGACAGCAAGGATGTTGTATTTCTCGACAACACGCGCAACCTCTTCCTGATCCATGTCGGTGCGCACACTGAAAACATCGGTGATCATGATGTCTGAAAGCACTTTCGACGGCTGAACCGTCAGCAACTGACGCAGAGAGAGGACACCAACCAGTTGCCCGGCTTCGTTGACCACGTAGATATAGAAGACCATCTCCACGTCGCCAGCCTGCTGAATCGCCTCAATGGCAGACTTGACTGTGCAATCCTCAGCCAAGGAGAAAGTCTCGGTGGACATGATGCCGCCGGCCGTATCCTCTTCATACTGCAGCAGATGCTCTATCTCATCAGAATCCTCGTCATGCATGATATTGAGGATTTCATCTGCCAAATCCTCTGGCATGTTACCGATGATATCGGCCGCATCATCCGAAGACATTTCCTGTAAGACTTCGGTAATCGTCTCTTTATCAAGCTGCTCGAGAAGTTGGGCACCAATAGCATGATCGAGCTCCGCCAGAACATTGGCGCTCTTCTCCGCATTCTCAATCAGATTGAAGAGAATGCGCTGCTCTTTCAGTTCGAGGTAGCGAAAGAGGTGAGCGATATCAGCAGGGTGAGATTTGGCAAGAAGTTTTGCCAGATTGGGAAAGGCACCGCGCCGGATCAGCCGCTTGGTAGCGTCGAGCAAAAGCTGTTGTTTCTGATCCATGAGTGGCCTCGATTTAGAAGATGATTAAACCTTGGAAGCTTAACATTGGGGTCTTTGGGGTGTCAATGAGAGGCCGTTGTATATTTTGAGTTAAAATTCAGCCTCGTTCCTATTTACAGGGATATGCAGGATAGATAGGATAGTTAATCAAGCCAACCTTTCTGTTTTTGATTCTAATCTGTTATCCTACTTATCCTGTATATCCCTGTTACATTTGGTTCCATGATCAAGAGTCAAAATCTTAAGCCTCGAGCCATTGACTTTAACGAAACGCCAAGCATAAACTGACCTCCAAGGTAAACAATTAACAGTTTTCAAAGGATGCCTCTTGAACATCGAAATCAACATAACCCTGATCAGTCTACTTGCCTTCTCCATACTGAGCAACATCCCGCTCGGCTATCTGCGCCAGGGCTCACCAAAATATTCGGTACGCTGGTTTGTTTTCATCCACCTCTCAGTCCCCTTCATCATCGGACTGCGGATATCCAACAACATCAGTTGGCAACTGATTCCCTTTTCCATTGCCCTGGCTGTCGTCGGGCAGATGATTGGCAGTCGCATCTATCGCCGGAGTCATCCGTGAGGAGGCCCCGTCGAGCAAAGTTGAAGAAGGCTGCCCGTGCTGGTGACCTTGTCGACAAACTACTCAAAGGCTTCGGGCTTGACGAGCGCCTCCACCAATACCGTGCCCTGATCATCTGGGAAGAGGTCGTCGGCCCACAGATTGCCGCGCGAACCCGTCCGGTCAGAATCCGCGAAGGCGTTCTCGAAGTCAATGTTGACCAGCCGACCTGGATGCAGCAACTGCAATTCATGAAACCGAAAATCCTCAAACAGTTGAATGCCGAACTGGGCAAAGCAACCGTCAAGGATCTTTACCTCAAGCGCGGCAAGGTTAATGTGCGACCTGAAAAACCGGTGGAGCCTCCACCAGCGTGGCGCATGGTGCAATTGGACGAGAGTGAGAAACAGCAGGTGGAAGAGTTGCTGGTAGCAATTGAGGATCAAGAGCTACGCGATGAGATGGAGAAGTTTCTCCAGAAACAGATGAGGTTGTTGAAAGCGGGGGAGTAGGGGCCGTCATGAAAGACCCGTTATAAAGGAGACGTCATGAAATATCTGTTATGAAGGGGCCGTTATAAAGTACCCGTCACGGCTTATTCATCACGTCCTGCCCGTCACGGCCTGTCCATCACGGCCTGTCCATCACGGCCTGTCCGTCACGGGTTCCCCCATACATCGCCAAGACTTCCTCCGTATAATCCCGCCCTTCCCCCTTGTAAATAATCAACGGCGCTTCAACGATCATTCCTGGTTTACCATCCTTACGGCCTTCCACTAATACCATGCGAGCAGGCTCCCCCGCTCGGGAGTGCACCATCCGTAATCGTTTCGGCTCCAGGCGGAAGCAACGCATCTCTGTCAGAAGTTCTGCAAGACGTTCGGCCAGATAGACGACATAAAAGCGCCCACCATTCTTAAGCAGAAACGCAACGGAGCGCAGAAAATCGTCGAGGCCACCGGCAAGTTCATGGCGGGCCATGCCACGCTCATCATCTGGAGCAACACGACCAGTGTCCTGAGTTCTATACGGCGGGTTGGCTGTTACAATGTCACAACTTCCAGGACACAGCTCTTCAGACAAATCTCGGATATCAGCTTGAATGATCTGGATTGATTCTTCCAGGCCGTTCAACTGCACCGAGCGACGGGAACGCTCAACCATTGCGGTTTGAAGTTCAATGCCAGTGATCAATTGAGCTTCTTTCCGCGATGACAAGAGGAGCGGGACAATGCCATTACCGGTGCCCAAGTCTACAACTCTGTGTTTTTTCAGATTGGGTATGAACGCACTGAGTAGAACGGGATCGATTGAGAAACGATAGCCATTCTT
>DAOWJU010000060.1 GCA_030640215.1 Desulfuromonadales bacterium | reverse complement strand
TGATGGAGTACCCTCTGAACCCGAATGGTTCCGTGGCGGCTATTGCCGGGGTTTGTGACGAATCCGGCCGACTTTTCGGCTTGATGCCACACCCGGAGGCTTATATCCATAGAACCCATCATCCACGCTGGACTCGTGAACCTGAACTTCCGGAAGATGGTGCTGGATTACTCCTGTATAACAACGCTGTAAGTTACGTTCGCAAGGAATTACTTTAAGGCCAGGAGCGCGGCACAAGTGACGCGGTACGTGGTGAAATCAAAATCAAAAAACCAAGTTAATTATCAGCAGCGGAGATTTTTAAATCATGCCTGACAAGTTTCATGATGAATGTGGTGTCTTCGGTATCTTCGGTCACCCGGAGGCTGCCAATCTGACCTATCTCGGTCTTTATGCGTTGCAGCATCGCGGCCAGGAAAGTTGTGGGATTGTCTCCTGTGATGGCAAAAATCTACGTGCCTATCGCGGTATGGGACTGGTCTCCGATGTTTTCAAACGGGACTCGATCTTCGATGGCCTGCCGGGCCGTAATGCTATTGGCCACGTCCGTTACTCAACAGCAGGCAGCAGCGATTTCAAGAATGTGCAGCCGATCATGGTTGATTATGCTCGCGGCAGTATCGCTGTGGCTCATAATGGTAACTTGGTGGACGCTCAGGATGTACGGAATAAACTGGAAAATACCGGTTCAATCTTTTCCACGACCTCTGATACGGAGGTCCTGATCCATCTCCTAGCAAAGTCACAGAGTGATTCTCTGGCGGATCGTGTCGCTGAGTCATTGATGTCAGTTAAAGGTGCCTACAGTATCATATTTCTCACTGAAACCCGTATGGTTGCAGTGCGCGATCCGAATGGTTTTCGGCCACTGGCTCTTGGCAGAATCAACGATGCTTTTGTCGTCGCCTCAGAAACCTGTGCCTTTGACCTGATCGAAGCCGAATTTATTCGTGAAATTGAGCCTGGTGAGATGATTGTGATCGATAAGCACGGCATGAAGTCATACAGGCCGTTCAAAGAGACCAAACCCTCACCCTGTATCTTCGAATTCGTCTATTTTGCCCGACCTGATAGTACCATCTTTGGTGAGCAAGTTTACAAGGTGCGTAAGGAGCTCGGTCGTCAGTTGGCCCGGGAGCACGCGATTGAGGCGGATGTTGTCATTGCCGTGCCTGACTCCGGAGTCCCAGCCACGATTGGTTATGCCGAAGAGTCTGGTATCCCCTTTGAATTGGGGTTGATCCGAAATCACTATGTTGGCCGCACCTTTATCGAGCCGCAGCAATCAATCCGTCACTTTGGTGTCAAAATCAAGCTCAACCCGGTACGTGACGTGATCGAAGGCAAGCGCGTTGTCGTTGTGGATGACTCCCTGGTGCGCGGCACCACAGCGCGCAAGATCGTCAAGATGATTCGCAACGCCGGTGCCCGCGAGGTCCATGTGCGTCTCTCCAGTCCACCGACCAGTTTTCCCTGTTATTACGGTATAGACACTCCGTCACGCAAAGAACTGATCTCTTCGTCGCATACGGTCGAGGAGATCTGCCGCTATATTACCGCAGATAGCCTCGGTTACCTGAGTAGGGAAGGGATGCTTTCTGTCGCTGGAGTTCCTGATGGTACGGAAAACAGTTGCTTCTGTGATGCTTGCTTCAGTGGTGATTATCCTGTCAAATTTCCGCGGTTGAAGGCGGATAGCCAGCTCGGCCTTTTTTAGGGTACGGGACGCGGAACTAGAAGAGCAAATATTAGCGTCACTATTCAGCACAACAAAAAAGATGTCATTCCCGAGGGGGTAATCGGGAATCCAGACTTTAAAGCATGGATCCCCGATAGAACCATTCGAGGATGACAGAAATTTGAATAAATACAGCTTGTTAACAGTGTGAATGATAAATTTGGGAGAGAGAGATGACAGAACAGGAACGTAATGAGTTAATGCAGATTGTGCGCGAATTGTCTTACGAGGAGCGCGATGTAACACTGGCTTCCGGGCGCAAGAGCAACTTCTACTTTGACGGTAAACAAACGGCTCTGCATGCTACCGGTGGTCTGCTGACTGGTAAGGCTTTCTGGGAAATTGTGAAAACCTTTGAGGGTCCTATTCACGGTGTTGGTGGCTTGACCATGGGTGCTGATCCGATTGCTACGGCGACCTCAATTGCGGCAAACCTTGTAGGACAACCTGTCCACGCTTTTATTATCCGTAAAGAACCGAAAGGGCATGGTACCGGACAATGGCTGGAAGGCCGCAAGAACCTGCCACCAGGATCGCGTGTCGTGATCGTCGAGGATGTCACTACAACCGGTGATTCTTCACTGAAAGCTGTGGATCGCGCTCAGCAGGAAGGTTTGACTGTCCTCGGCATCATCACCCTGGTTGATCGCGAAGAGGGTGCTCGAGAAAATATCGAAGGCCAGGGCCAAGTTCTCAAGTCTGTTTTTACCCGTACAGAGGTTGTTGGCTAGCTTCTTTCTACAACTTAGATTGCAAGGGCAGGGGTGCGATATCGCATCCCTGCTTTTTTGTTATAATAGCTGTAGTCTTTAAAAGGAGAGAGTCTTATGCCTGGCAAAGTAAAGAATAGTTTCCTTGGATTGTTCTGCCTGTCAGCCTTGTGGGTGTCGGGATGTGTCGAAACGGCAATGATGTACCATGGTAACGAAGTGACTAATGTGCAAGTTGTGACACTTCAGGAGGGTGTCCAAAATGCCGGGACCTGGGAGACTTTTGATGTGGTTATCAACTACACATACCTCAAAAGCGGCGAGGACCTTGAAATCTCCGGGGATGTTGAACTTGGACAATCGTACCAAGTGGTCTATGACAGGCTGAGATACCTGGACTTTTTCCTCTTCTTCACAGATGAGGAATCGAGGGTTCTTGAGACCGTTGCCTTCCGTGGTTTCCTGGTAAATACGACAGCTGACAAGCGTAAATTCACACGCTCCTACAAAGTTCCTGCCGGGACTGTGGGGTTCTCATTCGGGTATAATGGTGCGGTCGGTGGACGGGATGGGCATACCAGGTTCTATCAATTGCCATTGAAGAATTGAAAGCAGGGATTTATCACTGCTTGCTGTCGAGTTTGACGAAACGGCCATTTTGCACCTGATTGATATAGCTCGGGCGTTTGATGTCTCCGTAGGCGTCCCACTGGAAAGTACTCTGCAGGCCATTCATAACCCCTATTTTCTTCAGGGTATCAGTAAGATCGGCCGGGTCCGGGTTCTGACGTAGCGCACGGAAGAGTACCTGGGTTGCCTCATAGGCGAGAACTGTAGGGAAATTGGGATCTTTGTCGAATCTATCTATAAACTCTTCTTTGAATTTTATGAAAGCTGGAGCATCACTTTCCATGTCGATGTTGGTTGTAAATGTAAACCCCTCAACACTCTTGCCGCCGTAGCGAACCAGATCCCCACTGAAAGCCCAGTCACTACCGTATAAATCAATATTTTCATCAGTCAGCTTGCTGATTTGCTGGCTGAAGAGGGCTGTATCCATACTGCCAGTCAGAATCAGAATGCCGTCAGGCTGTTTCTCGATAATTTTCTGTGCAAGGTCAAGAAAACTGAAATCTTTGTTCTGCGAGTTGGCAGAAATGCTTGTGATAATCTCGCTGCCCATTTCTGTGACGCGGCTTGTGAAGCAGTTCTGCCATGAGGTTGTGAATGATGCATTAGCAAGATCAGGGGTCAGCAAGAATTGCGATGCGACGGTTTTTTGATATTTGGACGGCATGCTCCGCAAGTGCGCGAGCATTTTGCTCGCAAGTCGGATAGATGCGAAAAAAGTGGTCATCCAGACCAGACAAATCACCAGTAGAGGTCGTCGTGCTGAGAAGTACCAGTTTACGTTCGTTCGCGGTCGGTAAGGCTGCTACGGACATCTGGCTGGTGACAGGGCCAATAATGGCGACCACTCAAGAGTCGGCAAGAAAGTTGATTCCTTCACGGACTTTAGCGTCATCACTTTGATCGTCAAATATGATGAGTTCAACTTGACGGCCGTTAACACCTCCCTGTTGATTGACAGCTTCTACGGCTAACTGGACGCCGTCACGTGCGGAAACGCAAAGGTCTGTGCTGCGTCCTGTCATACCACCGAGGAAGCCGATTTTAAGGGGAGGTGGCTCGCTACATGAGCTGACAAAAAGGCTGAGTAGCACCACGAGTGTAAAGAGCCGCTGGGTTACTTTCATCTGGCTTTAATTCTCCTCGGGAATCTTGAAAATCACATGGACGCCATCCTGTTGCTCAAGTTCACTACGATTGGCGGACTCGGTATTGCCGA
>DAOWJU010000185.1 GCA_030640215.1 Desulfuromonadales bacterium | reverse complement strand
CGGTAACGCCGCAGGTCGCATCGTTGCTGGTGTGGTCTCCGATAAGATTGGTCGCGCCAACACTCTGGTGATCATGCTGGTCTTTCAAGCCGTTCTGATGTTCCTGGCGATTCCGGTCATCGGTGGAACCTACGATAATCCGGTGGCAATGCCTCTGCTGGTGACTTTCATGGTCTTTAACTATGGCACTAACTTGTCCCTCTTCCCCTCGTTTGCCAAAGACCTCTGGGGGTCCAAGAACTTCGGTATGAACTACGGCATCCTCTTCTCTGCCTGGGGCGTTGGCGCTTTCGCTTTGGTACGTGTGTCGGAAATGCTGCGTGTCAAGACCGGTGGTTTCACCATGTCATTCGCTGCTGCTGGCGCTCTGCTGATCGTTGGTGCCATGCTCGCCGGGACCTTGAAAAGCCGTAAAGAAGAAGTTCCTGCCCTCGAAGGTGCTCTCGAGTCTGAAGAAGATCTGGTCTTGTCGAAAGCAAGCAACTACTAATTCGTTTCCACCGTTTGCAAACCCTCCTTCAGGTTCAAACGGCTGCGGCCTCACCAGTATTGGTGGGGCCGTTTTTATATTAACGATTGCGTAGATGCGAGCAGATGCTGATAGCACCATTGACAGAGTATCGGTCATGACGCAATATGACTTCTTCTTTCAGGAGCTCTCATGACAGCTGAACGCCGACGTCCGAAAACGAAATCTTCACCAAGATCCCGTGCCGAAGAACTGACTCTGACTATCGAGAAAATCGACGATGATGGCCTTGGCCTGGCAACCCATGAAGGCAAGCCGGTCATCGTGTTTGATGCGCTTCCCGGCGAGAAGGTCGTCGCCCGCGTGGCACATACCGGACGACACAGGATCATTGCCAGTACACAGCGTGTCTTGCAACCATCTCGGCAACGCATTGCCAAGACCTCTTGCCCACACTACCGTGCCTGTCAGAGTTGTGCACTGTTGAGCTGGAAATATGAGGCTCAGTTGATCTGCAAGTTCAAGCGGGTGGTCGACGCTCTGGCTCTCTATCCCAACCTGTCAGGGACGGATCTGAACAAAGTTTGGGCGGCTCCGGAGACACTTGGTTATCGGGCCAGCGCCAAGCTGGTTGTCGCCCGCAAACGTGGCAAGGCTCAGGTCGGCATGTACCGGCGTGGCAGCCACGATGTGGTCGATATCGCTGATTGCCCTTTGCATCATCCGCTGATCAACCGGGTTGCTGCCGTGGTTCGAGAGGAGCTTGATCGCCGCAACATCTCTGCTTATGACGCAAACCATCGACGTGGTCTGCTCCGTTACGTCTTGATCCGGGTCAGCCCGACCTACGATAAGGCGATGGTCACCTTCGTCACCAGTGAGCGCAACTACCGCGAGGTGACTCATCTGGCCAAATGGTTGCAACGCAAGGTCCCCGAAGTTATCTCCGTCCATCAGAATGTCAATTCCAGTTCCGGCAACGTGATTTTCGGCCGGGAAACATTCAAAGTCCTCGGTACGCCCGACTTGATCGATCTGGTCGGTGATGTGCGCCTGCGCCTTGGTCCGACCTCGTTCCTGCAGGTGCATCATGCCCAGGCTGCCCGTATTTACCGTCTGGTTCGTGAATGGTGTGGACTGCAGGCAGGTGAATCGGTTCTTGATCTCTACTGTGGTGTCGGTGGTATCAGCCTGCATCTGGCTGCCAAGGCGCACCAGGTGCTTGGTATTGAAACTGTCACTGAAGCTGTCCGGCACGCTAATGCCAACGCTAAAATGAATGGCTTCAACAACTGCAAATTTATCGCCGGTGATGCTGAAACTCTTCTGACCGACGATCTTCCGCTGAGTGGAAAACTCGGTGCTGTGGTTGTCAATCCGCCACGATCAGGCTGCGCGTCGCAGGTGCTGATGGCTATTGCCGCCATGCAACCGCGAACCCTGGTCTATGTTTCATGTCATCCTGATAGCCTGGCGCGCGATCTTGCTCTTCTGGTCGAGCAGGGGTTCCGTATTGAGGAGGTGCAGCCGGTCGATATGTTCCCCCAGACACCTCATGTCGAAAATGTTGTTCGACTCAAATTTATAGGTGTCCGTAAATAAGAGAGGTCATTCAGGAGGGCGGTGATGAAGACAACTTACAAGGGGTCTTTTCTGCGACCCGTCTGTGCACAGCTGGAAAATGGCCAATTTAAAACTTATTCAAATGGTTGTACTGCCTGCTCTGATGCAAAGGTTCTCGGGCAATCAGCTCGCTGGTAAATTCAATCTCACCCATACTGTGTCGGACGAGCTGAAAGGTCAAAATGTCTGCAGCCTCTCGTTATCCCATCCCGACAGACCGTTTCCGCTGCGAGATAGAAGTAGAACGGAGTCGTTTTCTTACTACCGTTCAACCAGTCCGATCTCCTGATGAAGCGCAAAGGTTTATCGTGGCGATTAAATCAGAGTTCCCCGACGCCAACCATAACTGCTGGGCTTATCTCGTCGGTCCACCGGGGAGTACCGACCAGATCGGTATGAGCGATGATGGTGAACCACACGGTGCTGCTGGAAAACCAATGTTGACGGTTTTGCAATACAGCGGCTTAGGCGATACGGCAGTCGTGGTCACTCGTTATTTTGGCGGGATCAAGCTTGGCAAGGGCGGTATGGTCAAAGCCTATACCGCCGCAGTCAAGACGGCTCTTGACCAGCTGCCACGTAGTGAAAGGATCGACTGGGTCAATCTCCAGGTGACAATCGACTATGCGCTGGCGACTCCTTTCAAACGGCGGGTGGCAGAGTTTGAACTCGAAATTCTCGATAGCGACTATGGCGAAAAGGTCAGTCACCAAATACGCCTGCCGAAGGAGCGTGAAGAGGCGTTTCGCGGCATGTTTGATGATCTGACCGCAGGGCAGGGGATGTTGGAATTATCAGGTTGATACAATTTGCTGATGGCGGCATAATTAATCCATTGTAATGCGATTTAAAGCGAACTCCCCAAGGGACATCGATTGACCTCCTACCGCAAACAAATCTTGGAATGGTTTCAACAAGGCTATCTGAAAAAAGATTCGCTGGCGGAAGCGCTTTGCCTGGCTGATGCAGAGCCCTCCCCGACAGACTGGCGTCAGTTTGTTGATCGCCTGATGCTGTGGTTAGGCTCTATTTTTATGGCGTCCGGGGTGATCTTCTTTTTTGCCTTCAACTGGCAGGAGATGGGCCGCTACGCCAAGTTTGGTCTGGTTGAGTTCTCTCTTGTTGCGACGGTTGCCATCTGCTGGAAACTTGGCTTTGATCGCTTGTCAGGCAAGGCGGCACTGTTTGCTGCGGCTCTTCTGGTTGGGGCGTTGCTTGCTTTGGTTGGTCAGACCTACCAGACTGGGGCCGATCCCTGGCAGCTCTTTGCCACATGGGCACTGATGATTCTTCCCTGGGTCGTTGTTGGCCGGTTCGGTGCTTTGCTGCTGTTCTGGGTCGGTTTGGTCAATCTGTCTTTGTTACTATATTTTCAGACCTTTCCACGGTTCTTCGGTTTAATCGGTTTACTCTTCAGTACCGAAAACCTGCTCTGGAGCTTTTTTGTTTTTAACACCATTGTCCTGTGTCTCTGGGAGCTGGCAGCTCAGCGTCGAATCTCCTGGCTGAGTGAGCGTTGGCCATTACGGGTGTTGGCTGTTGCCAGCGGTGGTTTAATTACGTCTCTGGCTGTCTGGGCTATCTTTGAGTTCCGCACCTTTGGTCTTGCGGGTTTGCTTGTTCACTTTGTCTGGTTGACGGCAGCATACCTTTTCTACCGGCATAAATTCCAGGATGTATTTGTTCTGGCTGGCGGGGTCTTGAGTGCTATTATTGTTGTCACCGCAGGACTCTCAAGGCTGATGCTCAACCACGGTGATAGTGCTGGCTCTTTGTTGCTCATCGGTCTGGTCGTGATCGGCCTTTCGGCTGCAGGCGGTTATTGGCTGAAGTCGATTGCTCTGGAGGAGGGCCAATGAGCTCTCTGTCCAGGCAGGCATTGTGGCAACGTTTGCAGCACTGCGACCTTGTTGAAGGGACGCCCCCTGCGGTCACAAGTATTGAGGCTCCTTGGTATGTGCGTGTCATGCTTGGTGTTGCTGGCTGGATCGGCTCTTTTTTTCTGCTTGGCTTTGTCGGTGTTGGTTTCTCCTTCGTAATGCAGAGTGCAGCGGCCTCTCTGCTTGTCGGTGCATTTGTCTGTGGCGGGGCCTTTGTCCTCTTCAACCGTAATCGCGAAAGTGACTTTGTCACCCAGTTTGGACTGGCAGTTGGTCTGGCAGGACAAATGCTGCTGATATTCGGTCTTGCCGAACTCTTTGAACGAAATGATGCTCTCCTCTACGGTGCTGTTTTTGTCGTCGAGATTTTGCTGACCATAGTGATGCCGAACTTCATTTATCGTGTTATGACCAGCCTGGTGGCAGCCATTGCCCTCGCTTTTGCGCTCAACAGTGCTGGTATTTATGGTGTCGCAGCAGGTATTACGACGGCCGGATTTGCCTTGGTGTGGATGCAGGACGTTCGTTGGGGCAGATTCAGCGAAATCTGTCGTCCGGTTGGCTATGGTCTTGCTCTGTCTATGTTGCTCTACAGGGTGGGATTTCTTTGGGGGCGAGCGTTCTGGTGGCCACGCTCACATAACGGAGTGAACTGGATTTCCGTCTACATGCCATGGCTGGGCAAGGCTCTAGTTGTTGCCGTTTTTCTTGCTGTTGTTTTCATCTTACTTAAACGACTGCACATTTCTGTTGCCAGTGGGGCAGGGCTTGTCACTCTCGGCCTGGCAAGTTTGGTTATGGCGACATCTTTTCAGGCACCCGGGATTGCACAGGCTCTTTTGATTGTGCTCGTTGGATTTGCCGTCTGCAACCGAACTCTGCTTGGACTAGGTCTGCTGGCCCTCGGAGGTTTTCTCTCCAATTATTACTACATGATGCAATCGACCCTGTTGGAAAAGGCGATATTGCTGCTCTGTCTCGGTGCAGCGCTGCTTGTCAGCCGTTTGATTCTACGGATGTTGCTGCCTTCCGTAGGACTTAGGAGGCCATGCTGATGCGTAGCGTCCTTTTGATCGTGACAACCTTCCTTCTCCTTGTGGCGGTCAATTTTAATATTTACCAGCGTGAACAGTTGATTCGCAATGGCCGGGTCGTGCTCCTGGAACTGGCCCCGGTTGATCCCCGTTCACTTATGCAGGGCGACTATATGGCCCTGCGCTTCAAGGTCGCCACTCAGGCTTTTACATCGAAGAATCTGAAAACGCTCAATGATGGCTACCTGGTGGTGACTCTGGATGAACGGAATGTTGCATCATTCAATCGTTTTGATGGTTCAGGAAAGCTTGCTGATAACGAGATTCTTCTACGCTATCGAATTCGTGATGGAAGATCCAAATTCGCCACTAATGCATTCTTCTTCCAGGAAGGTCATGCCAAGGATTATGAGAATGCGCGTTTCGGTGAATTTCGTGTGTCGTCAGATGGTGACGCGATTCTGACGCAGATGCGGGACGAAGATCTGATCGTCCTTGGCTCTGAGATATGAGTAACTCCTTGCGCACTCTCTGGTTATTTATCTTTTTTACCACCTTGGTCTGGTCGGGGATTCACCCCAAGGATTCCTTGACTTGGTTACTCGAAGTTCTGCCGGCTCTGGTCGGCTTTGTGGTGCTCGTGGCGACCCGTCGCAACTTCCCGTTGACTGGATTAACTTATCTTTTGATCCTGCTGCATTGCGTGATCCTGATGGTGGGGGGACATTACACCTATGCCGAGGTGCCGCTCTTCGACTGGATTCGTGACTGGTTTGAGCTTGAGCGGAATAATTACGATAAGGTCGGCCATTTTATCCAAGGCTTTGTGCCCGCGATCATCGCTCGCGAGATTCTGATCCGTAATGCGATCATTTCTGGCAGGGGCTGGCTCTCGTTTATCGTTGTCTGCATCTGCCTGGCAATCAGCGCTTTTTACGAACTGCTCGAGTGGTGGGTAGCGATTATGACCGGAGACTCGGCTGAAGCGTTTCTCGGTACTCAGGGATATGTCTGGGATACCCAGTCGGACATGATGTATGCGTTGGTTGGCGCGATTGTGGCGTTGGCGTTGCTGTCGAAAGTGCATGACAGGCAGATAAAGCGCGTTACTCGCTTCTAGCAGCCAGTTCATTGATTGTCCGACAGGCTGCTAGATTAGAGTTGTTCACGGGTCCGGAAATGTAGCACAACTTCTCCAGCCATGAAAGCCTTGCAGCAAATTGCAACCTGAAGCAGTGAATACAGGATGGACTCTCATGTGCGGGGCAAGGGGATGGCAAAGCTTACCGTCGTCCCTCGACCCGGTTCACTCTCCACCCAGATTCTGCCATGATGTGCCTCAATAATATTCTTCACCAGGTAGAGCCCAAGGCCCAGGCCCCTGGCTGCAGTAGGTGAGCTGTCGGCACGGTAGAATTTATCAAAAATTCTTCCCCGCTGT
>DAOWJU010000257.1 GCA_030640215.1 Desulfuromonadales bacterium | reverse complement strand
ATATAAAATGGTGGTGACGAAGTAAATCAGCAGAGTAACTTTAAAGAGTAGAATATTGATCGTCATGTTGAAACGTCTCGAAGAGCAGCCCTAAATCCTCCAGCGAGATTGTCTCACCGAGAATCAGGGTCAGCAAAGTATTGAGTTCAGTCGTGTGGCCAACGGAACATGCTCCGTCAGCTCCACTCTTAAAAGCTTATCTAAAACCTTTTAAGCATACGTTTTTTCACCGTTGTCTGTCAATTTTCTTGTCCACAACCAGCCCAGAGTTTCGACGATATCCGCCTGACCTTAGCCAAAACCCTATAGGCCTTGGTCAAAGCCCTCTGGCACCGACCACAACGTAGAGGTGATCGATCAGGGTAAACAACAGGGGCACTGTGCATAATGGGGTCAAATACCGAAGAGTTCGCCCTCAACCAGAGCGCAGAGGAGATTGCCGACAAAGAGCGTGTTTTCCAACAGACGCGGCAGGGAGTCGCTGGGCAGGGACAGGCTGATATCCGTTCGGACATCGGCCAGTTCCGCCTGTTCACTGGCGATCAGGATGGTGCGGCAACCCAGCTGTCTGGCTGTATCGAGAGCCGAGCAGTCTGCCGTACTGAGGTTGGTTCCAGCGAAGACCAGAACAGTGTCCTGATCGGTGGCCAGGGCGCGCAACTGACGACTGTAGAGCTGACTGCCTTGTTCGTCACTCGCCAGAAAAGTTGCCAGACCAACATCGTTGGTCAGGGCAATCGCAGGTAGAGCCGGGCGCTCCAGAGTCTGCCTGTGGAGAAATATCTGGCCGATGAGACCAGCAATGGAACCGAAGGGACCGCTACCGACCAGAAAAAGACGCCCGCCCTGATGAAAGGTGGTCACCAGGTGTTCTGCCAGGCTGTTCAACATCGGTTTTTGAGTGAGCAGGAAGGGGTCGAGCAGCGCGATCTGCTGCGCCACCGCTACACTGATTTTATCCTGGGTCATACTTGCCTCGTCAGATGATTTGGGGTCATCTTAAGTGGCAGGGTGAGAAGTGTCAAGAGTTGCTACTTTTCAGGAGGCTCAGATGGATAATCCCTTGATTTTTTATCTGGGTAGATTATTATGAAACTTGAATGTTTCACGAGATCCAAATTATGAGTATAAGGAGAGTATCTTATGGCTAGTGATAAAGTCGTCCAGGTGACGGATGATTCTTTTGAGAGCGAAGTTAAACAATCCTCGGTTCCCGTCCTCATTGATTTCTGGGCTTCCTGGTGTGCGCCGTGCAAGGCGATCGGGCCGCTCGTTGATGAACTGGCAGATGAGTTTGACGGCCAGGTCAAAATCTGCAAGATGAATGTTGACGATAATCCCGTCACCCCGGGACAGTTCGGTGTGCGCGGCATCCCAACCCTGATCCTTTTCAAGGATGGCGAAGAATTTGGCCGGGAGGTCGGTGCGCAACCGAAGAGTAAGCTGGAAGGTTTGTTGAAGAAGGCACTCTAAAGATCGGTTTTCTTTACAACAAAACAATAAAAGGCCTGGCAGTTTTGCCGGGCCTTTTGTGTTACTTTGTAGAGAGTGCTGTCATAAACATTGAAAATGCTGGCGATTCCAATGGCCTGTCGACCCATCAATGAACAAGCTCAATGAGCTGGCTGGCAGAAATCTTCAGGCACATCCTGCTGTGTCATATATACTTGCGTGTAGAGAAAAAATTAGAATAGGAGAGAACCATGGGAAAAGAGACTGTTGCGGTCTATTGGGATTTTGAAAATATTCATGCCAGCCTATACGACACTGCGAATGGCAGCGGTGCCTATGGGCGAACTCAAAACCGGAGCAAACAGCAAGAGTTACTGCTGGATGTTCAGTCGCTCTATGATTTTGCAACAACCTACGGCAATGTCGCCATCAATAAGGCCTATTGCAACTGGCAATGGTTTGCCAAGTATCGTCATTCCCTGCTTAAATGTGCTGTCGAGTTAATTCAGATTTTCCCGCCAGGGGCATCAGCAAAAAATGGCGCGGACATCAAGCTATCCCTCGATGCCATTGAGGATGTAATGAGATTCCCGCATATCTCCTCAATTATTGTCATCGGTGGCGATAGCGACTTTATTCCTCTGGCACAAAAAATTAAAGCCGCAGGGAAAGATTTAATCGGCATCGGCTGTAAAGCATCAACGAATCAGCATTGGGCCAACAGTTGCTCCGACTTTAAATATTACGAGACTTTCGTCGTTGATACCCAGCCCGAGGAAACCGTTGAAGAGGATGAATCCGACATCATAAAGATCAAAGATCCCGTTGAGCTGCTTTCCAAGGCGATCAAGCAAATCGCTAAGAAAACCGGCGACGAGTGGGTTGTTAAGGCCGCCATCAGGCCGGTTGTAAAACGCCTTGATCCGACCTTTGACGAATCCAATTACGAGTGCAAGACCTTTGCCGAGCTGCTTAAGAAGTACCCGAAAAGTTTTAAAGTCAAACCCGGCGAACACGACCATCTGGTGAGTTTGATCTGATTCTGACGAAGAGGGCAATCAATATAATGATAAAATTGGCGCAGCTGATGATAATCGGCCTGACCTTATTCAGCTTTAATGCCTGTGCCGCAGTGCATCCTGAATTGAAAGCTTTCCCTGCGGCAAAAGATGGCATGGAACGATTCATCATTACTCTGCCTGATAAAGATCGCAGTGAAGACGCTAATTTCAAAGTAGAACTCATCCCGGGCAAGGTCATGCTGACCGATGGTGTGAACCAGATGCGCCACGGGAGCACCATCGAACCCAGACCACTCACAGGCTGGGGCTATACCTATTACGAAGTCACCGGCCAGGATCTTGCCATGGGCACCTTGATGGCTGCTCCCGAGGGCGTCCAGAAGACAGAACAATTTGTTCCGGGCACCCCCATTCTGATTCGCTATAACAGCCGCCTGCCGGTCGTCATATACGCACCCAGAGGATATGATATTCGCTATCGAATCTGGTCGGCAGGCGAGACAACCGAGTTGGAGAGGACGGGGCCGTAGAGATAATACAGGAAGTCTCTGTATCCAAACTAGTACCTATGTACACTTTAAAATGTCGCAATATTGCGACGGGATTTGGTGTGCTAGCAAGGCGTGATTACAGTTCCATAGCCGTAGCTATGCAACTGTAGTCGCAACGTAGCTAGCGCGCCAAATAACCAGCAAGATGCGACAGGTTAGGGTTT
>DAOWJU010000105.1 GCA_030640215.1 Desulfuromonadales bacterium | reverse complement strand
GGCCATGCCGTCGAAACGCCACAAACCCTGCTGTTTGGCATAAGCTTCAACCAGGGCAACGGTTGCGTCATCACGGTTGGAGAGCCGCAGGTAATCAAGGGTCACGTCATCGACCGGGAACCAGCCACAGGTCGCGCCATATTCAGGGGCCATATTGGCGATGGTCGCGCGGTCGGCTAACGGCAGCTTGGCCAAGCCGTCACCGAAGAATTCGACAAACTTGCTGACCACGCCAAAGTTGCGCAGCATCTGCGTCACGGTCAGCACCAGATCCGTAGCCGTCACACCCTCTTTCAGGCTACCGGTCATGCGGAAACCGACGACTTCGGGAATAATCATCGAAACCGGCTGACCGAGCATGGCCGCCTCAGCTTCAATGCCACCGACACCCCAACCAAGCACAGCCAGGCCGTTGATCATCGTGGTATGACTGTCGGTACCAACCAGAGTGTCCGGGTAAGCGACCAGTTTGCCGTCACGCTCCTCAGACCAGACCGTACGCGCCAGATATTCGAGGTTCACCTGGTGACAGATACCTGTGCCCGGCGGTACAACCCGGAAATTATCGAAAGCCTTTTGCCCCCAGCGCAGAAAAGCATAGCGTTCGCGATTACGCTCCATCTCCTTAGCAACGTTATAGGCAAAGGCTTCCGGCATGGCGTACTTGTCAACCATAACCGAGTGGTCAATCACCAGGTCCACCGGGATTTGCGGGTTAATCTTTTGTGGATCGCCACCGACCCGGGCAACCGCATCACGCATTGCCGCCAGATCGACAACCGCTGGCACCCCGGTGAAGTCCTGCATCAGCACCCGCGCTGGCCGAAAGGCAATCTCATGATCAGAGCTGCGCTGATCGAGCCAATCAACCACCGCATTGATATCTTTTTCAGTGACCGAATCGCCATCTTCGTTACGCAAAAGGTTTTCCAACAGCACTTTGAGCGTGAACGGTAAACGCGTCACCTCACTGCGTTTGGCTGCGAGAGTTTCCAAGCTGAAATATTCATAAGCCGTACCGGCAATATCAAGGGTTTGCCGGGCATTAAAGCTGTTAAGACTGTCGTTACTCATAAGCTTCTCTCTCTTTCATCAATCCTAGCAGCCTGCCGGACAATCAATAAACTGGCTGCTAGCAGTGGTTGGGTATTTTCTGTCAATTCCATTCTACCACAAACTGTCTGAATCACTTCCTTGCAGAGAGACACCACAGCCTTGCTTTTGATGATTTCATCTGTTAGCTTAAATCTGATTCAAGTTAAGGGTTTAACTGTCTTGTCAGCTAAGGAGAGCGCAATGTCAGAATGGATGGACAATCAGGTTCTCGGCATCACCATCGGCCAATATGCCACGGCACTTGGCATCGTTCTGGTTGCCTACATTGCCAAAAAAATCTTTGCCTACCTCTTTATCAAAGTATTGCTGCCTCTGGCACAAAAGTCCAAAAAGGAACTTGATGATCGTTTTCTCGCCTGCCTGCAGAAACCGACAGAATTCATCATCTTCCTGATTGGGCTTTTCATCGCCATGGAAGTCTTGCAACTGCCAAGTGAACCCTTTGACTTTCACAAGCTCGCCACCGCGATACTCAAGGCACTTATCATCTTTGATATCGCCTGGTTTCTTTTCAACCTGGTCGATATGGTTGATCATTACCTGAAAAAATGGGCTTCTCGTACCGAATCGATCCTCGATGACCAACTGGCTCCACTACTGCGCAAGAGCCTGCGCATATTCATTGTTGTCATGGCCTGTCTCATGGCAATCCAGACTTTTGGCTATCCGGTTACCGGAATTATTGCTTCGCTCGGCATTGGTGGCCTGGCCTTTGCCCTGGCAGCAAAAGATACTGTATCCAATATTTTCGGTTCACTCATGATCATCTTTGACCGCCCATTCCATGTTGGTGACTGGATCAAAGCTGGCGATCTCGAAGGCACGGTCGAAGAAGTCGGTTTTCGCTCGACCAAGATCCGCACCTTTGCCAAGACCTTGATTGCCGTGCCCAACAACATCATTGCCAACATGCCTCTCAACAATTTCAGCCGCATGCCCAAGCGGCGCATCCGCCTCACCGTTGGAGTTTCTTACGACGCTACTCCGACACAGATGCGCGAAGCGGTCAGTCGCATTCGTGAGCTGTTGAAGACTCACCCGGCGATTGACCAAGAGTTTTTCCTGGTTAACTTTACCGACTTCGGCGCATCGTCTCTCGACATCATGGTTTACTGCTTTACCACCACGACCGTCTGGGGAGAGTACCTTGATGCCCGCGAGGATGTTTGCCTGAAAATTATGGACACGCTGGTAGAGTTGGGGCTGGATATCGCCTTCCCGAGCACAACCGTCTACCTGCGTCAGGATGGTTCTGGCCCAACCGAGACAATGCCCGACAAACTATGATATGAGCATATTATTGCGATTGACCTTACGAGGAGGAAAATGATGCGTAGATGGATTCTCTGCATGGCATTGGTCGTTCTTTTAAGCGGCTGTTCACCCTGGATCGGTATGCACAAGGTTGAACTTGGTATGAGCAAACCTGAAGTCCTGCAAGAGATGGGCAAACCGAGTAATGCCTCAGGCAGTGGCAACGAGGAATACCTCTGGTATATCCCCGCAAATCGCTTCTGGGAACGCTACTATGTCCATTTGATTAATGGCAAAGTCGAAGCCTACGGACAGCTCGGTGATCAATCCGAACCACCGAAGTAGTGCTTTCTTGCCAGTTCCGTCAATCACTGTATTGTTAACGTAATAGAGGCCCGGCAAGGGCCTTTATTCATTCACAACGTTTTCTGACAAGCGGAGAAGACATAATGACTGAACGGGTTTATTTCGCAGACATGCGATCTGGCATGCGAGAGAATCTACACAGCAAGCTGGAGAGACTGACTGACGAAGCTGGCCTGGCCAGCATGATCCGTGACGGCGAACTCGTCGCCATCAAGATGCACTTTGGTGAGAAGGGCGGACACGCTTACATCAGACCGACCTTTGTGCGCCGCATCGTTGACCAGGTAAAAGCGCTCGGCGGCAAACCTTTTCTGACTGATTCAAGCACCCTCTATCCGGGCGAACGCAAAGAAGCGGTCTCAGCTCTGACCTGTGCAATTGAAAACGGTTTTGCTTATGCAGTAGTCAACGCACCGCTCATTATGAGTGACGGCTTACGCGGTCATTCTTCACATCGAGTTGCTGTTGCTGGCGAACTCCTTTCAGAAGTTGACATCGGGCTGGAAATCATCGAAGCAGACGCACTGATTGTGCTCTCCCATTTCAAATGTCACGAATTGACCGGCTTTGGCGGAGCAATCAAAAACCTCGCCATGGGTTGTTCGAGCCGTGAGGGAAAACTTGAGCAACATTCCACTGTCGCGCCCAGCATTTTTGCACAAAACTGCACAACTTGTGGTGCCTGTCTCAAGGCTTGTGCCCATCATGCGATTGATCTCGGCAGTGGCACAGCG